>JASJKW010000100.1:0-3960 GCA_037621305.1 Pseudomonas sp. | reverse complement strand
CAGAACAAAGCTTCCGTCAGGTCTTTCATCTGCGGAGATATTGCAATCCGGTAATGCCGCACGCCATACGGGCAAATTGGTAAGCATTGTATCCTCCAGGGTGATGAGTGGTTGGTTAAACTTAGACGAGGCGATCGATATTGCAAATTGAGTGCCTGGCTATCCGATGGGTGGAAGTAAGAAGCCATGAATGTTTCTTTGCCGATACGCTTTATAGGGGGGGATTACGCCCAATTGGCCATCAATAGGATGACGTAGTGATATTGGAAGCAATATATTGTATCGATTTCAGTATTGAAGATATCAGCTGATCAGCGGCTGAAGCGAAGCGTAGCGGTCGTTACAGAAAAGGCCTCTCGGGTTATGAGCCGAAGCTGATTGGATATAAAAATGATCTGAACGACTTTGTGTGATCCCTGCCTATTAATAGTGAGCGTCATGCTGAAACTCACTCCAACTTCAACATTAAACGAAACGGGAGAACTGGCATGGCTGCGCATAATGGTGGTAAAGGTAACTTTGCCGCAGCCTCCAAACGAAATGTGCCGACGGAAGTCGGTGCAGCTGATTTGCATGCGTCGGGAATTCGTATATTCGCTGTTTCTATTGTTACAGCGTCTCTGGATAAGCACTCTTGATTCATAAATAGCGTTTTTTCTCATAGTTGCTTCGGGCAATACTTTCTCCGCGACAGGAGGCACTATGCACGGTCTTTCCGGAATCCTCGATAATCAGGGCACACCACTCGGAAAGCAGTTTACCTGGAAGGAAATGGCCAGCCGGCCGATGAGCAAGCTGGATGACGATGGTGGGCACACCGATATCGGCAGCAGCCGTGGCATCCGTGTCAATGGATAAGCCGCTGTCAGCCGAGCAGGCCGTCAGCCTGCCGCGGATCGCCATAGAGGCGATAACGCCGGTAGTGGATCAGGGGCGTTGCGCGGCCAAGGTGCTGGTGGGCAGGCAGCTGGCTTTGTCTGCACTACTGGTGTGTGACGGTCACGGCAAGCTGGCAGCGGAAGTCGTCTGGCACCGTTCCAGGCAGGAGGTGTGGCAGCGAGTCGCCATGTTGCCGCTGGGTAATGATCTATGGCAGGCCGAGCTGACGCCCCGTCAGGCCGGAAAACTGTATTTTGCAGTAGAGGCCTGGGTAGATGTCTGGGCCAGTTATTGTGATGAGCTGGGCAAGAAATATCAGGCCGGCGTGCCTGTCGATCTGGAGCTGCAGGAAGGTGAGCGGCTGCTGCAGGAGACTTTGGAGCAGGCGGCACCCGAACATATCGATATGCTCCAGGAGTTACTGGTGGAGCTGGCCCAGCCAGGCGGTGTGGATGCGCAGGTCGCGTTGCTGCTGAGCAGTCATACGCGGCACATCATGGGACTGGCGGCGCAGCGCGGCCACTGGGTACGCAGCGCGGAGTATCCGCTGGATGTGGAGCGAAAGCTGGCAGAGTTCGCCAGCTGGTATGAACTCTTTCCTCGTTCACAGACCGAAGATGCGCATCGTCACGGTACCTTCGATGACGTCATTCGGCGGCTGCCGGACATTGCCCGTATGGGCTTTGATGTATTGTATTTTCCGCCGATTCACCCCATTGGTCTGACTCATCGCAAAGGGTCGAACAACAGTTTGCAGGCCGGCCCGAATGACCCCGGCAGTCCCTATGCCATCGGCAGCGCCGAGGGCGGACACGATGCGCTGCATCCGCTGTTGGGCAACCTTGACGACTTTCACCGTCTGGTCACCGCGGCGCGGAGTCATGATCTGGAAATCGCGCTGGACTTCGCCATCCAATGCTCGCCGGACCATCCTTGGTTACGTGAACACCCCGGCTGGTTCAACTGGCGTCCGGATGGCAGCATCCGCTATGCGGAGAATCCGCCGAAAAGATACGAAGACATCGTCAATGTGGAGTTCTACGCCGAGGAGGCCATGCCCGGTCTGTGGCTGGCGCTGCGCGACGTGGTGCTGTTCTGGGTCGAGCAGGGCGTGACCCTGTTTCGGGTCGACAATCCACATACCAAGCCGCTGCCGTTCTGGGAATGGCTGATCGCCGATATCCGCCAGCAGCATCCTGATGTGATCTTTCTTGCCGAAGCCTTCACCCGTCCGGCGATGATGGCGTGCCTGGGCAAGATCGGCTTCAGCCAGAGCTACACCTACTTCACCTGGCGCAATACCAAACCGGAACTGGAAAGCTATTTCACCGAACTGAATCAACCGCCGTGGCGTGATTGCTACCGACCGAATTTCTTCGTCAACACGCCGGATATCAACCCCTACTTTCTGCAGCGCTCGGGGCGAGCCGGGTTTCTGATTCGTGCTGCGCTGGCGACCATGGGCTCGGGGCTCTGGGGCATGTATTCGGGATTTGAATTATGCGAGGCGGAGCCCTTGCCCGGGCGCGAGGAATATCTGGATTCGGAGAAGTATCAGTTGCGGCCGCGCGACTGGCACGCTCCGGGCAATATCGTCGCCGAAATCACCCGCCTCAATCGTATCCGGCGGCACAATCCGGCTTTGCAGACGCACCTCGGATTCCATGCCTACACCGCCTGGAACGACAACATTATGTACTTCGGCAAATACACGCAGGATCACTCCAACTTCATTCTGGTGGCCGTCTGCCTGGACCCATTCAATGCCCAGGAAGCCTATTTCGAACTGCCGCTATGGGAGATGGGGCTGGATGATGGCGCCAGCACCCACGGCGAAGACCTGATGAACGGCCATACCTGGACATGGCACGGAAAAACCCAATGGATGCGCATTGAACCCTGGCATCTGCCGTTCGGTATCTGGCGTATCCGCCCCATGGCCTGAGGTTACCATCATGGCAAGACGAGCCCGCGCACCGGCCTTTCTCAACGACCCGTGCTGGTACAAGGACGCAATCATCTACCAGATTCACGTGAAGTCCTTTTTCGATGCCAACAACGATGGCATCGGCGACTTCCCCGGGTTGATCGAGAAGCTGGATTACATTGTCGATCTGGGGGTGAACACGGTCTGGTTGCTGCCGTTCTACCCGTCGCCACGGCGTGACGATGGATACGATATTGCCGATTACCGTGGCGTGCACCCGGACTATGGCAACATGGCCGATGTGCGCCGCTTCATCCGCGAGGCGCACAAGCGCGCATTGCGGGTGATTACCGAGCTGGTCATCAACCATACCTCCGACCAGCATCCCTGGTTCCAGCGGGCACGGCTGGCGCCGAAGGGTTCGAAGGAGCGCAACTTCTACGTGTGGTCCGACACCGACCAGAAGTATCAGGGCACGCGCATCATCTTTCTCGATACCGAAAAATCCAACTGGACCTGGGACCCGGTTGCCGGACAGTTTTTCTGGCACCGCTTCTATTCCCATCAGCCGGACCTGAACTTTGATAATCCGCAGGTGCTGAAGGCGGTGCTCTCGGTCATGCGCTTCTGGCTGGATATGGGCGTGGACGGCATGCGCCTGGATGCGATTCCCTATCTGATCGAGCGTGATGGCACCAACAACGAGAACCTGCCCGAAACCCACGTGGTGCTGAAGAAGATCCGCGCCGAACTGGATGCCACCTATCCTGATCGCATGTTGCTGGCCGAAGCCAACCAATGGCCCGAGGATACCCAGCTGTATTTCGGCGGCGAAGAGGGCGGTCCCGGTGATGAGTGTCACATGGCCTTTCACTTTCCATTAATGCCGCGCATGTACATGGCCATCGCCCAGGAAGACCGTTTTCCGATTACCGATATCCTGCGCCAGACACCGGAGATTCCCGACAACTGCCAATGGGCGATCTTCCTGCGCAACCACGATGAACTGACTCTGGAAATGGTCACCGACCAGGAGCGCGATTATCTGTGGAATTACTATGCAGCGGACCGTCGCGCCCGAATCAATCTGGGCATTCGCCGGCGGCTGGCGCCATTGGTGGAGCGCGATCGCCGGCGTATCGAGCTGCTCAACA
>JASJKW010000099.1:0-9896 GCA_037621305.1 Pseudomonas sp. | reverse complement strand
CGCACAGCTGGCGGGGCGGTAGTCCGCTACCGCCGCCGAGGCGATGAACAGATCCGCCGGCAGCGCGGCTTCGCAGGCCGCCAGCATGTCCGCGGCACTGATCACATCGACGCGATTGACTCTGGGTGGGGTGGGCAGATTCACCGGGCCGGCCACCAGGGTGACCCGCGCGCCGGCCTCGGCAGCTGCTTCGGCCAGGGCGAAGCCCATCTTGCCGGAGCTGTGGTTGGAGATGTAGCGCACCGGATCGATGGCCTCACGAGTCGGCCCGGCATTGATCAGCACATGCCGACCACTGAGCAGGCCGCGCTCGAAGCATTCGGCACAACGAATGGCGATGTCCGTGGCTTCGAGCATGCGGCCGGGACCGATATCGCCGCAGGCCTGCTCGCCGGCAGCCGGGCCGAATACCTTGACCTCACGCTGCAACAGCGTGGTCAGATTGGCCTGAGTAGCCGCATCACGCCACATGGCCTGATTCATCGCCGGGGCCAGCGCTATGGGGGCATCGGTGGCCAGCACCAGTGTCGTCAGCAGATCATCACCGCGGCCATTGGCCAGACGGGCCATCAGGTCGGCGGTGGCTGGCGCGATCAATACCAGATCAGCCCAGCGCGCCAGTTCGATATGGCCCATGGCGGCCTCGGCAGCCGGGTCCAGCAGGTCGCCATGCACCGGGTTACCGGACAGTGCCTGCAGGGTCAGGGGGGTGATGAATTCATGGGCCGCGCGGGTCATCACCACACGCACCTCGGCGCCGGCGTCCTTCAGCCGACGCACCAGTTCGGCACTTTTATAGGCAGCGATCCCGCCGCTGATTCCGAGTACCACCTGCTTGTTCAACAACCGCTGCATCATCGACTCCAGCATGCCTGGCAAATGGCGCTAACGATACCATATGGCGACCACGTCACGCGCGCCCCATGCGCTGCTCGACCCGTGATGCGGCGTGTGCTTATACTCCGGTTTTTGCCAGCACGAGAAGGGAAGTACGTGTCTGCCTGACTGCAAGGAGCACATACGGTGTCCATTACCGACTGGCCGGTGGCTGAACGCCCCCGGGAGAAATTGTTGTTGCAGGGTGCTGCGGCGCTATCCGATGCCGAGCTGCTGGCGATCTTTCTGCGTACTGGCTTGCCGGGGCGCAGCGCGGTGGATCTGGCGCGGGATCTGTTGCACGGCTTCGGCAGTCTGCGTGCGCTGCTGCAGGCTGAGCAGGCAGAATTCTGCAGCCATGCGGGACTGGGGCCGGCCAAGTTCGCACAGTTGCAGGCGGTCATGGAAATGGGACGGCGGCATCTGTTCGAAGATATCAAGCGCGGCGACGCGCTGACCTCACCGGGTGCGGTGCGCAACTTTCTGCGTAGCAAGCTGATGGCATTGCCCCATGAAGTCTTTGCCTGCTTGTATCTGGATAACCAGCATCGGGTGATTGCCTTCGAGGAGCTGTTTCGTGGCACGCTGGACAGCGCCAGCGTCTATCCGCGAGAGGTGATCAAGCGCGCGCTGTCGCACAATGCCGCCGCGCTGATCCTGACCCACAACCACCCGTCGGGTGTGGCTGAGCCGAGTCAGGCCGATCTGCTGCTGACCCGGCGTCTCAAGGAGTCGCTGGCAATGGTGGATATACGGGTCCTGGATCATCTGGTGGTGGGAGATGGCGAGCCGGTTTCCTTTGCCGAACGCGGGCTTTTATGAGAGGTTTTCATGAAAAATCATTGCCTGGTCGAGCGTATTTTGATATAAAGCTCCGCTCTTCTCGGGGCTGTTCCTGTAATCCGCGTTTTACAGTGAAGCGTGAACGGTTGCCCCGACTGGACAACAGATTCTTTTTATGACTTCCAACCAGTTCGGGTTGGGCAAGTGGTTGGAGAGGGTTAACCATGTCTCGAGTATGTCAAGTGACCGGCAAGCGTCCGGTGACTGGGAACAATGTTTCCCACGCTAACAACAGAAGCAAGCGTCGTTTTCTGCCTAACCTGCAGCATCACCGCTTCTGGGTAGAGTCCGAAAAGCGTTTTGTCCGTCTGCGTACGTCCGCCAAGGGCATGCGCATCATTGACAAGCGTGGCATTGAAGTCGTTCTGACTGAAATGCGCGCTCGCGGCGAAAAAATCTAAGGAGCAGGTCCATGCGTGAATTGATTCGTTTGATCTCCTCTGCCGGTACTGGTCATTTCTACACTACCGACAAGAACAAGCGTACTACTCCCGACAAGATCGAAATCAAGAAATTCGATCCGGTTGTACGCAAGCACGTGATGTATAAGGAAGGCAAGATCAAATAAGATCTGCCTGACTGACAAAAAACCCGCCTCGGCGGGTTTTTTGTTGTCTGTTACAGCAAAACCCCCATGTCTACCGCTCACCACCCACCGCAAAGTTGGGCATGCTGTCCACCGGCTGGGCGAACTCGAAGGGAATGGAGACAGTGTGCAGGCCGACGTTCTTCTGAACCACAAAATGCAGATGCGGCCCGGTGCTGTTGCCGGTATTGCCGGATAACGCAAGCAGGCTCCCCGCCGTCACCCGCTGGCCTTCGCGCACGCTCACCGAGCCGTGTTTCAGGTGCAGGTAGACGCCCATGGTGCCGTCATCATGCAGCAGCCGGACAAAATTGCCGGCCGGGTTGGTGCCGCGCCCGTTTTGCTGATTCTCGGTCTTGATGACCAGCCCACTGCGGGCAGCAACGATGGGTGTACCCACCGGCATCGCGATATCCACCGCATAACGTCCTTTCGGCCCGGTATGGCTGTAACGTCCGCCCGGACCCTGAGTCATGCGGAAGGGGCCACCGCGCCAGGGCAGCGGATAGGCTTGCGGGTTATGTTCGGCACGGGGATCGCCCAGGGCGTAGCGCAACTTGTGTTGGTAGCGTGGCGTGCCCTTGCCATCCGGGGCCAGTGTCAGCAGGCGGATATTGCCGCGTGGCGGCAGCACCCAGCGTACCGGTTTGGATGGTGCGCCCAATACATGTTCGGCAGAAGTGACTGCCAGTTCGATTTCGACTGGAACATAGAGATCATTGTTGACGATCAGGGTGTCGCCGCCGGGATGTTTACGCGTGGTGACATACACCTGACGGTCATTGTTCTCGACCATGTTGTCACGGAACAGAAACACCTTGGCACCCTGCACACGCTGGTCGGTGTAGGTGACGACGCCATTCTCGTCGGTGTACTTGTAGATTGTGGAGCCAAGCAGGGCCGGACTGGCCATCAGCAGGGCGGCTCCCAGGAAGTAGGTACGCATCCGTTGCAACCATCAGAGTCGTGACTGAGCGCCAAGGATAAACCGTGGCGCCCATGAAAGCGACCTGCGCAAAAGGGTTACTCGGTACGTTTGTCCGAAACCCTGATGCGCTGTCCGTTACCGCGCCGGTGTTACCCGCCAGATGGTATTGGCCAGATCGTCAGCGACGATCAGCGCGCCGCGAGGATCCACGGTGACGCCAACTGGCCGGCCGCGGGTCTTGCCGTCTTCGCCACGGAAGTCATAGACGAAATCAACCGGTGGGCCCGAAGGTTTGCCATCGCTGAAAGGAACGAATATCACTTTGTAGCCAACCGGATTGGTGCGGTTCCAGCTGCCGTGCTCACCAACGAAGACACCGTCGGCAAATTCAGCACCCATGGCTGGCGTGGAGAAGTCGACCCCGAGGGCGGCAACGTGCGAGCCCAGGGAGTAATCCGGGGTAATTGCCGAGGCAACCTTCTCTGGATTCTCCGGTTTGACGCGGGGGTCCACATTCTGGCCCCAGTAGCTATAGGGCCAGCCATAGAATCCGCCTTCCTGAACCGAGGTTAGGTAGTCCGGCACCAGATCCGGGCCTAGCTCGTCGCGCTCGTTGACTACTGCCCAGAGCACGCCGGTGCCGGGCTGCATGGCCAGGGCGGTGGGGTTGCGCAGGCCGGTCGCATAGGGCTTGTGCAAGCCGGTCTCGGCATCGATCTGCCAGACTTCGGCACGGTTGACCTCGGCATCCATACCGCGCTCGGTGATGTTGCTGTTGGAGCCGATACCGACATACAGGAAGCGGCCGTCTTCACTGGCGGTGAGCGCCTTGGTCCAGTGGTGGTTGATGGCCGAGGGCAGGTCGGTGACCTTCTCCGGCGGGCCACTGGCCTGGGTTTGGCCTTCTTCGTAATCGAAGCGCACCAGGGCGTCCTGGTTGGCGACGTACAGATTGTCATCGACCAGTGCGAGCCCGTAGGGGGCGTTCAGATTTTCGGCGAACACGGTTTGTTCTTCGTAGGTGCCGTCGCCATCAGCGTCGCGCAGCAGGGTCAGACGGTTACCGCCCTTGACCTTGGTGTTGCCCTGAGCCTTGATGTAGCCAGCGATCACATCCTTGGGTTTCAGTTTTTTGGCGCTGCCACCTCTGCCCTCGGCGACCAGGATGTCACCGTTGGGGAGTACCAGTGTCTGGCGCGGGATCTTGAGATCGGTGGCGATGGCGGTGACGGTGTAGCCTTCTGGCACAGCCGGGACGCGATCGCCCCATTCCGCCGGTTTGGCGATAACCATGTCGGGAAGCAGTCCACGTTGTGCTTCGGGTAATTGGTCGATGGTGCCGTAGGCTTGCTCCTCGGCTCCTTCGTTGCCGCCGCAGGCGCTCAGCGCAACCGCTACGGCGGAGAGATAAAAGACCTTGGAAAATTTCATTCCCGACCCCCTGTGTTTTTGGTGGAGAGGCCGACCCAGGCTGCGACGCATGCCAGCAAGGTGACGATTACCGACAGCACAAGTGCGGTGGGCATGATCGCCCAGGCGTCCTTGGCGTGGACCAGCGCATTGATGAAGCCGATGATCCAGGTGGCTACCAGCAGCAACAGGGAAAGCAGTGCGCATCCACCACGGTGATTGGCTCGGAACAGCCCGATCAGCCCACAGAGAACGGCCAGGCCGGTAAAGACCAGCCCGCCGGCAATCAGCCAGGAAGCAAAGTTGCTCCACTGAATCTGGTAGCTGGATGAGTAGGCGAAATCGCTCAGCATGGCGCCAATGAAAAGCGGAATGGGACCAGCAAGCAAGATGGCATGAAGCGGATGTAGCGCGCTTCGACAGGGACGTTCGGCATTAGCCATGGGGGTGGGTTCCTCTACGTGGGTCGAGCGGAGTCGGGGAGTCGGGCTGATATAGCGCGGCCTGAGTCCCGCTCTTGGAATCGGATAGCGGGTCGTGCCGCCGGAGTATAGCCCAACCGGGGCACCTTAGCTGTTGCAGGTGCCTCGGAAGGCCGAAGGAGTGCGGTGGAAACGCCTCAGGCGGTCGGAGAGGGGTGCAGCGAATAGGTGCGCAGGTGCGCAGCAAAGTCTTCCAGCGCCTTGATTCGGGTAGCTTCGGCCTGCGCGCACCAGTCGCTCAGAGCCTGCAGCATGTCATGGCCATTGCTGCTGGTCCGCGTCCAGATATGCTGCAGGGCGAGGCGTTTCTCGTAGATGATACGCAGCGACTGGCTTTGCTCCAGGATGGTCTGGATCTTTGCTTCCTGCTGCGGCGCCAGCAGGCTGGGCTCCCGTCCCAGCAGACGTTTGGCGCGGCGAAAGAGGTGGCGTACCGACTCGTCAACCCGGTGAATCTCCTGCTGTGCCAGTGGTTTGATGACCTCTTTACGGTACTGCGCCATGATCTGGAAGCGGTTGTTCAGAATGGCCATGGCGGTATCCCTATCCAGGGTCTGTTTGCCCTCGATGCGGTGGGCCATTGGTGCGGTGCGGCGTACCTTGGCCAGGCCCAGAGCGCTGAACAGGCGAATCCACATCCAGCCCATGTCGAACTCCCATTTCTTCACCGACAGCTTGGCCGAGTTGGGGTAGGTGTGATGATTGTTGTGTAGCTCCTCGCCGCCGATCAGGATGCCCCAGGGCAGGATATTGGTAGCCGCATCCTTGCACTCGAAGTTGCGATAACCCACGGCGTGACCGAGACCGTTGACCACGCCGGCGGCCAGCAGCGGAATCCACATCATCTGAATTGCCCATACGGTCAGGCCGAGCACCCCGAACAGGGCCAGATTAATCAGCAGCAGGCAGACGATTCCGGCATTGCGGAAGCGGCCGTAGAGGTTGCGTTCGATCCAGTCATCCGGGCAGTTCTTGCCGTAGATACGCAGCGTATCCTCGTTCTTTGCCTCTTCCATGTAGAGCTCGGCACCCTTGCGCAGCACCGTCGACAGACCTTTCTGTACCGGGCTGTGCGGATCCTCCGGCGTCTCGCATTTGGCGTGGTGCTTGCGATGAATCGCGGTCCATTCGCGGGTATTCATGCTGGTGGTGAACCACAGCCAGAAACGGAAGAAATGTTTCAGCGCCGGATGTAGCTCCAGTGAGCGGTGCGCCGAATAACGATGCAGATAGACGGTCACGCCGACGATGGTGATGTGCGTCAATACCAGAATGATCGCCAGCAATTGCCAGCCGGAAGGATCGAGTAAGCCGTTGTACCACATGAACCGGAACCTCTTTGGAGACGGATGGAAAACGGATTTCCATGGCCTGAGTATGCATGAGCTGAATCAAACTGACATGACCGCAGGTCGATTGGAAGAGGCTGACGGGAGGGTAATTGCTACGGGATATTTTAGTCCCGCTGGAGAGCGAGCCATCCCCGCCGGCAGACATGCAGCGTTGACAGATTTTTAATCTGTCTATATGTTTGGACGCATGGAAATGATTGATGCCGTTGCCAGCTTTGCTGCGCTTTCTCAGGAAACCCGCCTGGAAGCCTTTCGACTGCTTGTGCGCCATGAGCCGCAGGGGCTCGCGGCGGGCGAGATAGCGCGCCAACTGTCGGTGCCCCACAACACCATGTCGGCGCATCTTGCCGTATTGCTGCGGGCAGGCTGGGTTTCGTCCCGCCGACAGAGTCGTTCGATCATCTATCGCGCGAACCTTGCCCATATGAATGACACGGTTCAGTTCCTGGTGCGCGATTGCTGCGCCGGCCACCCGGAAGTCTGCGATCCACTCAATACCCCGCTCGTTGCATGTGCCAAGAGCCAGGAGTGAACTTTATGAAACCACTGATTTGCCGCCACCCGGTCTTGAGCAATGACCATACTGGAGCGGAGCAATGAGCGAGCCTCTTACTCTGGACGACCTACCCAATATCGATCCGGAACAGCTGCAGCCGATCGATGTGGCGGCTCTGGCCGGTCCGGATGCGCCACAGCACCCGCCCCGAATCCTGATTCTGTACGGCTCATTGCGCGAGCGATCCTTTTCACGCCTGGCGTCGGAAGAAGCAGCAAGACTGCTGCGCTGGTACGGCTGCGAAGTACGCACTTTCAATCCTTCCGGCCTGCCGCTGCCGGACGATGCCGAGGCGGATCATCCCAAGGTGCAGGAACTGCGCGAGTTGGCCGAATGGTCAGAGGGCATGCTCTGGGTCAGCCCGGAGCGTCATGGCGCCATGACTGGCATCATGAAAACGCAGATCGACTGGATTCCGCTGGCGCTGGGCGGCGTTCGCCCTACCCAGGGCAAGACCCTGGCTGTCATGGAGGTGTCCGGCGGCAGCCAGAGTTTCAATGCAGTCAACCAGATGCGCATTCTCGGGCGCTGGATGCGGATGGTCACCATCCCCAACCAATCGTCGGTACCCAAGGCCTTTGCCGAATTCGATGAAGCGGGGCGCATGCGTCCCTCGCCCCTGTACCTGCGGGTGGTCGATGTCTGTGAAGAACTGGTGAAGTTCACCTGGCTGACCCGTGGCCGCTCCGACTATCTTACCGATCGTTATTCGGAACGAGTCGAGAGCGCCGAAGCAGTATCCCGGCGCGTCAACCAACGTACCCACTGAGCTCAAGGTCACTCGATGCTGGCACTGGCAATTTTCGTCGTCACCCTGATATTGGTGATCTGGCAGCCCCGGGGGCTGGGTATTGGTTGGAGTGCGCTGGCCGGCGCTCTGGTGGCATTGCTGCTGGGGGTGGTGCACTGGTCGGATGTCGGGGTGGTATGGGATATTGTCTGGGATGCCACCTTCACCTTTGTTGCGTTGATCATCATCTCGCTGATTCTGGACGAGGCGGGCTTCTTCACCTGGGCGGCGCTGCATGTGGCTCGCTGGGGAAACGGCCGCGGGCACCTGCTGTTTCCGTTGATCGTGGTACTCGGCGCGGTGATCGCGGCCTTCTTCGCCAATGACGGCGCGGCGTTGCTGTTGACGCCCATCGTGGTTGCCATTCTGTTGCGGTTGAATTTCTCGCCGGCGGCGGCCCTGGCTTTCATCATCGCCACCGGCTTCGTCGCCGATACCACCAGCCTGCCGCTGGTGATCTCCAATCTGGTCAATATCGTCAGTGCCAACTATTTCGGTATCAGCTTTGATCGTTATGCGGCGGTCATGGTGCCGGTCAGCATGGTCTCCCTGGCGGCAACGCTGGTCGTATTGTGGGTGGTATTTGGACGCCAGATTCCGTTGCGTTATTCGGTTGCGGTGCTGGATGTCCCGCAATCGGCGATTCGGGACCTGATGGTGTTTCGCGCGGCGTTTCCGTTACTGACGTTGTTGCTCATCGCCTATTTCGTCACCGCGCCATTTGGCGTGCCCATCGCCCTGGTAACGGGCACGGCGGGGGTCTTGCTGATGGCCATTGCCGGGCGCTGGTGGCGACGGGGGCAGGGCGCTGTGGTGTCGGTGGCAGCCGCACTGCGGGGCGCGCCCTGGCAGATCGTGTTGTTCTCCATAGGCATGTATCTGGTGGTCTACGGGTTGGGTAACGCCGGACTGACCGCCTACGGGGCGCGGGCGCTGGAATGGCTGGCGCAGCAGGGCGATTTCATCGCCACTATCGGCACCGGCTTTCTCTCGGCAGTGGTCGCCTCGGTGATGAACAACCTGCCCTCGACGCTGGTCGGTGCGCTGGCCATCGATCAGGCTCAGGTGCCAGATACCACGCGGGAGCTGATGATCTATGCCAACGTCATCGGCAATGATCTGGGCCCCAAGTTCACCCCTATCGGCAGCCTGGCGACCTTGCTCTGGCTGCATGTACTGGCGGGCAAGGGTTACCGGATCGGCTGGGGTCAGTACATGAAGATCGGTCTGCTGATCACCCCGCCGGTGCTGCTGGCGACGCTGGTGGCCTTGGCGCTGTGGTTGCCGACGATGCCCGCCGGATAGCTGTAATGATGGCGAGCTTTCGAATATTCTGTGAATGACGCTTTCACTGTTGCTAGGAAAACGTTTCAGAATATGGATAATGCGTGACCATCCCGTTACAGCTCTTTGGGGGCCGTATATGGGTTCCAACACTAATTAAAACAGCATCTATGGCATCCAAAATGACTAAATACAAACTGAGCGCCATTGCATTGGCTCTGATGACGTCCGCCCCCGTCCTGGCTGCCAGCCAGGCGGAATCCAATGGCTTTGTTGAAGACAGCAGTCTTGATCTGTTTTTGCGCAATGCCTATATGAACCGTGACTATAAGCACGGCGCGCAAGACAAAGTCGAGTGGGGCCAGGGCGCAGTATTGACCTTCAACTCCGGCTTTACTCAAGGCACTGTGGGTTTTGGTGTGGATGCCTTCGGTATGTACGGCTATCGTCTGGATAGTGGTAATGGTCGCGCTGGCGCAGGTGGTATCGATTTCTTCGTAATCGATAATAACGGAGATGTTGAGCGTGACATGGCCCACGCTGGTGCAGCGGCCAAGGCCCGTTTCTCCAAGACCGTGCTGAGCTACGGTGACCAGCGTCCGGTATTGCCGGTGCTGAGCCATGACGACAGCCGTCTGCTGCCGGAAGTCTATACCGGCACCATGATCACCTCCAACGAAATCGAGGGTCTGACCGTACATGCTGGTCGTTTCCATGCCCAGCATCGCAAGAGCGATGAAGGTCGTGACAGCGGCGAGCTGAATTCCATCGAGGTGCTGGGTGGTAGCT
>JASJKW010000098.1:0-9565 GCA_037621305.1 Pseudomonas sp. | reverse complement strand
GCAGGTGCTCAAGCCCCACCAGCACTGGTGTCTCAACCGCTCTGCCTGGTTGGTCCTTGATCATGAAGAAATGGTTCTGCGTGCTGCCTGCGTTACCAATAGGCTTTTCACGATCACCGGAACCCAGCAATAGATGATAAGTATCACCCTCGAGAACCACATCGGGTGCATACATGAACTTACGGTTTTCACTGCAGTTACTGGCTGAAGTATCACAACCCAGTGAAGCGATATGGGTCAGAACCCAGTCAGTGGGGGGATAGTGACCAATCGGTGCGTTCCCGGGGCCTGACAGACGATAAACATTCCCTCCCAAGTCGGCGGTATAGCCATAGGCAAGATAACCATCACGGTTTTTTACCGGGGTGATGTCAGCAATAACACCGCGCTTGGTAGTGAATTGTTTGAGCAGGCTCCCATCCTTCGCATTGATGACGTAGAGCCTGTTGCCCTTGCTGCTGGTACTGCATGTATGAGGTTGTTCATCCTCACAGGGATCATAGCCGCCTCCTACCAACAAAATGGGTAAGGACCCGTTGTCACCGGTATGGCCAGCCGCAGAGACGACAGCTGGAGAAGCCCAGGTCTGACCGATAGCCTCGTAGCCTTCACTACAGGTGTCACCCGAGCAACCAACATGCCACATCAGCTTGGGCGGACTATCCTTGCCTGAAACATCAAAGGCATAAATAGAACGACCACCACGCCGCATGCTGGCAAAGATCCACGCTTGTTCACTATCCTGATAGGCGGCAACCGGACCGTCGAAGCCGTAATCCTTGCGTATTGCACCAGCGGTAGTCAGACCGGGGTAATAGATGACCGGCGAGTTGTCCCGCAGCCTTTTGACCTTGCTGTAGAACGCCTCAGGCAGGAAGGCCCAGACTTCATTGCCGCCGTCAGTGTTGCCATTGATCGAGCGAAGCAGCCCGTCATTGCCTCCATAGAAAACTCGGACATCCGGACTTTCGTCGCTACCGTAGTTGATGGCCACTGGGCGCGAATGCACAATATCACCGTGCACCGACGGCCTCATTGCGCCCGCAGCAGCAAAACCATCCAGACTGTCGTCAGCTACATTGTTGGTGCCGTATATCCAGTCAATCAGTGCACTGTGCTCGTCTTGATCGACAGCACCAAGCTGACTCCCGGATACCGAACTGGTACTCAATGCAGTAACCCCAGTGATTGCCGTCGAGGACTCAACATAGACCTTGCGTGAGCTCGGCGATATATCCCGGAGCAGGTAAGCATGACCGCCTTTCTCGACCTGGTTGCCGTCGGGACTATTCGAACTGGCAGCAAGCCCTGAAAGCAGGCAGTGAAGCCGGTCTTCGCCATAGTCAGACCAATAGGTATCACGTGCACGTGGCGTCCAGAAACTCCGGGCACACTCGGTGATGAAACCGGTATTGCTGTTGATGGCCGGCTGATTATCGGCGTCAAGCGTTTGCAGACTGCTGCTGTTTGCCGGCCGGCCAAGCTTGTATTGCTTCAAGTTGCCGTGCCAACGGGGAGAGGCATCCTCCGCGGGGCGGAACATCCCAATGAAAACCTGGTTCAGATACGTTCCCTGGGTATTGACGCTGACTGGCAAACTGACTGACGCGTAAACGCTGTTGACCGATTGAATCTCGGAAAGGATGGTGCTTATGGCGTCGGTAATTTGTGACGTAGTATCGGCATCCCCGGTACTTGAGTAGATCGGGAAATACCTGCCACCACTGACATTAGCCATGCTATTTAAAACAGCAGTCCAGTTAGGCCCCTGCCCCGTGGTCTCGGGCCAAACTTCAATAGTATAGGTGGTGATACCTAGCGAACTCTGCTTCATGAACCGAGTCCACTCATCAACAGGGTTATCTTGTTGACCACCGGGGGATAGCCTGATTTCTTCTGTAGCAGCGCTACCACCTGCAATGGCGAGCAGTCGGTTGGACTCCTTTATGTCACTGTTAGATTCATTTCCTGGGCCGTTACTTAGAAAAACGATGTAATTCTTGGCGCAGATACCTGCGGAAGATGGCTTATTGTAAGAGGTCGCATTACGCTTACTGAGAGCGTTACCGGCCAATGCATATACGCTATTACTGGCTGGCGTACCTGAATTATTACCCTGGTAATCCGCCTTGGATACATCGCCACCACTGTGCGGCGCACCACCTGAAAAATAGTACCAGGCTTCAGGTATGGCCAGACTTACAGTTGCCTTACTACCTTGGTCTCCCTGGCCGCCACTCGCCAGGCTGTTGATCAGAGCAGCGTAGGCCTGCTTATTACCCTCCGACATGGCACGAACCGCTGCACGTACATACCCCCCTGCATCATTGCCGCTTTCGTTGTACATCATGATGCCAACCCGGACACTGTCTTCCTGCAGTCCAGCGAATGTTGTACTCAACGCGCCTTTCACGCTGGCGTAAATATTCTCACCACTTTGGTCACGATTCCAGTTGGCACTATTGTCAATGATGAACAATATATTTGGCAGATCAATATCATCAGTATCCACCCCAACAAACAGGTCAATATCCTCAGCCTGAACCAATACACTCAGGCCGAGCAGCACAGCGGCCAAGCATCCTTTCAAAGTACCGATGTTCATCCTGTTCTCCAGGCCCGTTAAGAGCAGAGGTTAGTCTTTTGAGCATCACCAAGCCGCACTCGGATTCCCTGGCGCATAGTGAGGTCGGTGCCGCTGGCTGGGTCATTTACCGTGGCCGTGATCTCCCATAGCGTGTCCCAGGTGCTATCGGACATGACTCCGAGTGTCACACTGCTGGCGGCGTTCGCTTCGGCCTGACTGTAGCCCACGCACTGGGGCTCAGTTAGTTCAACGGTATAGTCGGTGACACCATTGTTGTTCAGATCTATAGCTATCTGCTGTGCTTGCGGGCTGTCAACAAAGGCCGAGCTGATCATCAGCTCAATGGCAGCATTGGCGGCCGCCATGGCCTCATCACGCGTCTGCATATTCTGGACTGCCTTCAGATTAGTGGTGCTGAGCGTAAAGGCACCACTGACCATGGTGGTCAGCAGCAACAGCATGATCAGCGCCACAATCAGAGTGGCGCCACGCTGGGCAGCGGGACATGCACCGGTTGTCATAACGGCTCCCCTTCGCCGGATTCCGAATCTGCTGGCAGCTCACCTTGCGCCACACCCGGCGGCACTTCTCGCCGACCGGATATGTTATGGAAACGCACGTTGGTACTGAAGAGGTGACGTTTGAAACCATCATTGAACGGACCGAGCGTAAATTCCTCTCCGTTACGCTTTTTTCCAAGATGATAAACTTTCTCTTCGGCATGACCTGGAGTGGCACGATCACTGCGAATCAATACATAAACCTGAGCGCTGACCGCGTTGATCAGCTCATCGGCGGAGCAACCGACACCACAATGGAGATACTCATCCGGCACGCCATCGCCACGTTCACCGATGGTGTAATCAACCGCTTTGCCGGTATTGGCGTTGTAATTATCGATACCCAGCTCAATACGCATGGCCTCGACACCATCAATCATGGCCTGGGGCGTACCGAACCCACTCGCCCCCAGACTGGCACGCATCAAGGTTGGCGTTGCAGAGTCTATGTAGTAGATGTGGGAAACGACCCGCCGTTTGTCCGCAAGCGCACTGGTGGGCGACACATCACAACCGCTCTTGTGCAGGTAAAATACAGTGCTATCGGCCTGCCCCATGATAAAGGGGGCTTCCCCCATGCAGCGGGACACCTGGATGTATGGCTCACCACTGACTTCTGCCGCACAACCCGTGCTGCCAACAGCGCAGGTGGAAGCATGGCGGGTGACCAACACATCACTGTTGCTGCTGACATCACCGCTGCAACCTGACGGCATAGCGTCAGAAACCTGTACCGGTACTGCCAGCAGCGCGTCTTTATATACCGGAGTCCAGCCGGTATACGCCGCACAAAGCTCCGGCAAATCGTCATCTTCCGGCGGAGCGCCGGGAGTGGTCGCAATCGGATCATCATAAGGAGGGATATAACCATCCCAGAAACCGGTATGCATCAGGTCGCGTTGCACTAATTGAATGGCAAAGCGACCGTTCTCAATCACCGCATTGGTCTTTGCCAGCTCATCGTTGGTTCGGCTCACATCGAGAAACAAACGCAGCACTGCAATAAGAATCAGTGAACTGATGGTCACCGCCACCATCAGTTCAATCAAATTGAAGCCACGCTGAGCAGAAGGCCGGATCGTATTGGCCCTCATATCTCCAGCTCCGCAATTCGCACCAGAGTTGTCACAGCCCGGCGGCAGCGATCGTTACTGCAGGCCCCGGTATCATTGTAGGTATTAGCCCCACAGGACACACTCGCAGGTGGAGGATCGAGGGGGATCAATCCCTGCCAGGCCACGCTCACCATGAAGGTGTTGGCGCTCACAGACTCCACACAACCTCGGCCGCCTATGAGCGTACCGACATCAGTGCCGCCTATTTTTTCAGCGGCCCCTTTGAGAGCCAGACACCACTGGTTCACATCTTTACTGCTGCGCGTGCTGCCTGCCGGAGGGCAGGTATTGGCTCCCAGCGGACTGCTGGTTACGTAACTATCCGCATCGTAGCGGTTAGCCATGATCCGGCTGCTCATATCATTCAGTAGAATAAGCGCCTGCACCCGCTGATAGGATTCGATTTCAGATTGCTGGAGGCGAGATTGCAGTCCCGCCAGCCCCAACAGACCCACCAGCAAAATCAGCACCGTCACCATGAGCTCGATCAGAGTCAGGCCCTGTTGGCGCATGCGGCCTACTGAAGACAGCCTCATCATGCTCACCACTTCTCGGCTGGGGTTTTGACGCCCTGGTGATTCAGGGCCAGGTTCCCATCATCAGCCTGGGGGCCCTTTGCCGTGAAGGTGATGGTGAAACCGGGGGTAGAGCCCGTCGCAAGCGCGATGCTCCAGTCATAGCGATCACCCAGCTCCGCTGGCAGGACAAAGCCGCTGGCGGTCAGCTTGCTTTTATCCGCATAGCTGCGATTGGCCATGAGGAACTGCTGTTGGCGGTTGGCAAGATCCATCATGACAGACTGCGCTGCAGCCCTGTTTGAACGCAAAATATAGTCGCGATAACTGGGGTAGGCAATGCTGGCGAGAATAGCAATGATGGCCACGACCACCATCATCTCAATAAGTGTGAAACCTTTAGCTGCTTTCATGGGGTCACCCACAGCCAACCAGGCAGTACTACTTCCATGAATCTCATCCTCTGAGTAATACAAGCACAAGCCAATCCCAGGAAAATTGTCTCACCTTAGAGACAGTCGAATTATGGTTTAGACTGAATCATAACGCAATATTCCAACAGCCGAAGTTACACAGGATCGGTTACTAATCGATGAACCCTGTAGCATCCGGGGCGCCGCCCGTTAACCCGCGCATCCAGAAGATGCCCAACGACTGCTAATCTGCCAGAAGCTCGCTCGTTTACTCTGAACAGACTCATTTATAGCGCTACAATAGCGCGCTCAAAAACACCCCTCTTTCCCCCTTCACTATGTCGGGGCCGTTCTGTTATTACAGGGAGTAACATGAAAATCGCATCGTGGCGGCCAGTCCGCATACAGAAAATCCTTTTTGCCGGACTGATCGGCCTTGCCTTTCAGGGCCAAGCCGCTCCGCTGCAGTTACAGATCAACGGCTCCAACACCATAGGCGCCAAGCTGGCTCCACTTCTGGTCGAAGGCATGCTCAAAGAAACAGGGGCGCAGAATATCCAACTGCAGCTCAATTCCGAGACCAGAGAAAGCCTGATTACCGCCATCAGCTCCAACGCCGAGCCCATCGAGATCAGCCTGAACGCCCATGGTTCCACCACGGGCTTTACCGCATTGATCGATCAGTCAGGACAGATAGCCGCTGCCTCTCGACCCATCAAGGACAGCGAAGTCGAAGCACTGAAAAGTCGTGGTGACATGCGCGGTATGAACGCCGAGCAAGTCATCGGTCTGGATGGGCTGGCAGTCATCGTTCACCCCGACAACCCAGTCAACGCCCTGGATACCGAACAGATTGCCCAGATATTTTCCGGCAAGATCACCCACTGGGATCAGGTCGGCGGGGGGCAAGGCCGCATTCGTCTGTATGCCAGGGACAGCAACTCAGGTACCTGGGAAACCTTCAGGGACCTGGTTCTGAGCCCCAAGCGCCTGGAACTCCATCCGGAAGCACGTCGCTTCGAATCCAACGCTGATCTCTCCCACACCGTCAGCAGCGATATCAATGCCATAGGCTTTGTTGGGCTCGCCAGCGTCGCTCAGGCCAAGGCGCTTGCCGTCTCATCCGGCGACTCACGCGCCATGCTGCCCAGCAAAGCGCAGGTAGCCACTGAAGACTACCCCCTGTCTCGTCGGCTGTACCTGTATATAAGCCCCGAAGAAACCAACCCCCTGGCACAGGCATTGATTGCTTTTACCCAAAGCCGGGCAGGACAGGAGATCGTCGAGCAGGTGGGCTTTGTGGGTCAGAACATCAAAGCCATGCAGATAGCGCCGCAGGCCGAGATGCCCACGAGTTACCAACAGCTGGCAGAAGAAGCCCAACGCCTCTCCGTCAACTTCCGCTTCAAAGAAGGCAGCTCGCAGCTGGACAACAAGGCATGGCAGGATATCGGTCGGGTACGGGATTATCTGCGAGCGCAGAACAAGACCGAGAACAAGGTGGTGCTGGTGGGTTTTGGCGACCCCAGACATGGTGGCGCCGAGCTGATATCAAAGTTGAGGGCCATGAAAGTCCGCCGCGCCCTGGGCAACCATGACATAACCGTTAAAGATTCTTTTGGCATAGGCGACGACCTGCCAGTGGCTGCCAACACCCATGATGATGGACGCGTCAAAAACCGCCGGGTGGAGATCTGGGTGTATTGAGCGACTGACGGAGAGTCAGCAATAACAACGCGGGCCCCCGGCATGACCGGGGGCCTCCTCCTCAATAGCTAAGAAGCGCGCCGTTACGGTCAATTACCTGCTGGTGGGAATAGTCGCCACGCAGCGGTAGCTGCACAGTACCCGCTTGGCTGAGGTAGTCCACCAGACTCTGGGTGTACAGCAGGTAGGTATTGACGTTGCGACCGTCAGCGGTAACCAGGCCCAGAGTGTCATAACCATCGCGACCTTCGGCAATGAAGTCGTTGGTCACCATCACATAGGTCTGCGCCGGTTCAAGTGCTACCCAGGTCCCGCCACTGCGCACTTCCAGGTTGCTGAAACGACTGCCCTTGGGTTGCGACATGTCCAGATCCCAGCGCAATCCCGCTGCATAGGGATGACCACCATCGGAGCCACCCAGCTCCATGTGGTTATTCACCGCGTCTTCCAATGCCGACACCACTTCGGCACCGGTGATGTCCAGCTCCACCAGCACGTTGGTGAACGGCAGCATGGTCGCAGCCGTGTTGAAGGTCACCTCGCCAGCAGGCAATGGTACCCGCACACCACCGGCGTTCTGCAACGAGAAATCGCCACGACGACTGGCCGCAAGGAAGGCCTCGGCCACCAGCTGTGCTGCATCGCTCCCCTTGGCCTGCAGGTTGGCATCGTCACAACCCGGCGTACCCGCGCTACGGTTATTTGCCTCCCCAGGCACCCGCACCAGGCAGAAGGAGTCCAGCGCAACCCCTATCTGCTCCGCCTTTTTCACATCAATCTCGCCCTTGTAACCATTCAGAATAGTCTGAGCATTCTGATCCGGCTGTACCACCAGCACCTCCGGCACCTCCTCCAACAGGGCAAGCAAGTCGGCGGTCTCGGTGTCGTTCAGGGCGACGTCGGTACCGTCCTGAGTGCGGGAGAAGGTGTCACCAATCACCAGCGAAGCCTGCCCTTCGCAGCTGGCAACCGTACCGTTCGCTGCGAAGTTCACCGTCATCAGGCCGAATACCTTCGAATACTCCCAAGCCTGGCCGATGCAGACAGTGTCGCCATCGCGGTTGGTTGTCACCGTTGGGTACGGCCCGGACGCGGTAAAACCGACATTGGCAAAATCACCCAGTAGCGAGTGCGAGTCACCGCCGATGATCACATCCACCCCGGACAGCTGCGCCGCCATTGCCTTGTCGTTCTCATAGCCCTGGTGAGTCAACAGCACGATATGCTCAATGCCCTCTTCCTGCAGCGCATCAATGGCCGTCTGGGCAGCTGTCACTTCTTCTTCGAATACCGTCGTTGGTAAAGGCCGCGATGAGTTCTGTGTCTTGCCAGCAACATCAATACCGACAATCGCCACACTGATCCCGTCCACCTCCTTCACGATATAAGGCTTGATGTAGTCATCCTGCGCAACGGGCGCCAACGGCGTACCGATCTGCGGTTTGACGTTGGCCGCCAGCGCCTGCGTCTGACAGACGCCGTTATCCAGGTAATCCAGAAAGGTCACCAGACCTTCATCACCGCCATCGAACTCATGATTGCCCAAGGTGAAGGCATCGAAACAGACGGTATTCATCAGCTCTGCATCCGCCGCACCTTCATAGAAGGTGTAATACAACGTGCCGGTAATGGCGTCCCCGGCATGCAACTTGAGCAAATTCTCCTTCTGCTCCTGCGCCTCGGCAAACAGGCTGGTGATACGCGGAAAACCACCCAACTCCACCTTCGTCGGCTGACCGTCCAGCATCAGTTCGGTACCGGCAAAGGCTTCGAGATTGGAATGGCTGTCATTGATATGGGCAATATTCAACACCAGCGGCTGGGCGCCGCCCTGATCGTTGTCGTTATCCCTATCGCTATCGCTGTCATTACAGGCCGCAAGTGCAACAGCAGCGGCCAACAGCGTCAGAACCTTCCACTTATTGTGATGCATGACGAGGCTTCCCTGAGGTTTGAGAAGCCTAAACGCTAGGGACTGGCTGTTACTCGGTGATTACCGGAAAAAGACAGGGGATTAAGAAGCTGTGACCAGGACGACGAAATTTTTCGCAAGGCTTATCCGTCGCTAATCACTCTACCCCGGTAACAGCCGGGCAAACGCCTTGAGCTGCTTCTCAGCCTCTTTCAGCTCACTGGCAGAGGCTTTGGCCCAGTGCTTTTCAAGGGGCCGCAGATCTGCTTCCTGCTCAGCCTTCAGACACCACTGGTAATGGTCATGCCAAGAGCCAAGCGCAGACTGAACCGACTTCAGGGCTTTGGTGGCCTTGTCGGACAAGGGTGATAGTTCAGGGAAGGCATCGATGAGATAGCGGGTGCGTTTGACCAGAATGCGGAGCTGATGTCGATCGAAATCCACATCTTCCACACCCGCCTGCAACTTATGGATCTGCTTATCCAGCGTCTTGCGAATGACGCGTTTAAGCTTGTGGGCATCCTGCGCCAGCGTGGAGGTCTGAAACGCGGAAGGCCACAACGCGGGAAAATGTACCTGACCCCTTTATTTTCGGGCGCTGTGAGTGGCCTGGGTGCGACCGTTTGATGCCATGGATGGCATCAATTGTATAGACCGGAGACATGGGTTACAGGTTGTTCGGACACATGGGTAACACTTTTACCTGTCGTTATCGTACACGCTTTGTCAGATTGTGCAGGTCCACTTCTCCTATTT
>JASJKW010000097.1:0-3145 GCA_037621305.1 Pseudomonas sp. | reverse complement strand
CACATCGCTCAGGAACAGACTGCGGTAGTCGTCAGTGTTGTCGCGCATCAGATAACCTCGACCCAGGGGCCGCCATGATGTTCGCGTAATTCACCGATAGATTGCAGAGTCAGACCTTCTTCTTGCGCAACGTCGAGGAATGCCTGTTCGCTGGCCGGATCGACTGCGACCAGCAGTCCGCCGCTGGTCTGCGGATCGCACAGCAGACTGCGCCAGTGTTCCGGCATGTCTGCCAATTTGTGGCCGTAGCTGGCAAAGTTTCGAGCCGTGCCACCGGGGATGCAACCGGCCGCGAGGTAATACTCGACACCGGGCAGTCGCGGCACGGCAGATTCGTTCACTCGCGCCAGCACACCCGAACCTTCGGCCATCTCCGCCAGGTGACCAAGCAGACCAAAGCCGGTGACATCGGTCATCGCCTGCACCGCGTCCAGCTGTGCGAAGCGAGCGCCGATGCGGTTGAGCTGACACATCAGGTCGCGAGCAACGCCGGCATCCTCGGGGCGCAGTTTTTTCTGCTTTTCGGCGGTGGTGAAAACACCGATACCCAGTGGTTTGGTCAGGTACAGGCGTGCCCCGGCTTTGGCGGTATCGTTACGCTTTAGCTGGCTGCGGGTAACCTGTCCGGTCACTGCCAGCCCGAATATGGGTTCGGGGGCATCGATGGAATGGCCGCCCGCCAATGGCATACCGGCGTCGGCGCATACCGCACGGGCTCCGGCCATGACCTGAGCCGCGACGGCTGCAGGCAGCAGGTTGACCGGCCAGCCGAGAATGGCGATGGCCATCAAGGGCGTGCCACCCATGGCATAGATATCGCTGATGGCATTGGTGGCGGCGATTCGGCCGAAATCATAGGCATCATCGACGATAGGCATGAAGAAATCAGTGGTGCTGACAATACCGCGTTCGTCATCCAGTCCGAACACCGCGGCGTCATCGCGGCTGCCGTTGCCGACCCAGAGCTGCGGATAGTCGGGTGTCGGCAGGCTGCAAGCGAGGATCTCATCCAGTACCTGGGGGGAAATTTTGCAACCACAGCCCGCTCCGTGGCTGTATTCGGTCAAACGCACTGCATCGGTCATGAGGGTCTCCGCTGTGAAACTCAGGGCGGCATTCTAACAGTCTGATCTTCGCTACGCTGGTCAAACCATCGGCTTGTTCTTCTCGAATCGATCAAGTGTGTCACTGGCTACCATGCGGCCCAGTTCGATCAGCTCGGGCGCGCGCTGAAATTCGAAGAAGCGACACAGCCGCTTGGGCACGTCAAAGATCACATCCGGTGGGTAACCGGCGATCTTGTACTTGGTCAGGGATGCCTGCATGGTTTCAAAGGACAGGTTGACCAGCTCCAACATGCTTGCCGGCCCGATCTGAATATTGGCCTGTACTGGCTGCGCCTCATCTTCCTGGCGGTTTGCTGCTGCCTCTGCGGGTGACACTTCCTCGGTCAGGTATTCCAGTTGCCCCTGGCGGTCGCCCTCTTCCTCTTCATTGCCCTTGTGCAGCAGATTGCGCCAGCTCAGTGTTTCCATCCATTGATCCCATTGCTGACGGATCGGCGCGGGGCGCTCGATGACGGGTAACGCATAGCCATTGGTGTGATTGGAGTTGAGGTTGACGGCCATGATCAGGTAGCAGTGCGCGGAGTCCACCGGGATGATCGGCAGCGGATTCAGCAACCCGCCATCCACCAGCACCCGGCTGCCCTGACGCACCGGCGAAAACAGACTGGGAATCGCGGCCGAAGCGCGCATGGCCTGTTGCAGGCTGCCCTGCTGGAACCATACTTCCTGCTGGTTGGTCAGGTCAGTGGCCACCGCCGTGAACGGAATGCGCAGGTCTTCGATATTCACGTCACCGACAATTTCATGTATCCGCGAGAAAATCCGCTCTCCGCGGATGGCACCGAGATTGCCGAAGCCGAAATCCAGCAGCCGCAGTACGTCGAGATAGGCCAGTCCAGAGACCCAATCTCTATAAGCCTGCAAACCACCCGCGGCGTAGACACCACCGATTACCGCCCCCATCGAGCAACCGGCCACACATTCGATTGAATAACCACGCCGCTCGATCTCCTCGATCACGCCGATGTGGGCATAGCCCCTTGCGCCTCCGCTACCGAGTACCAGCGCTACACTTTGCGCCATATTTGCTTCTCCATATTGAATCCCGATTGACGCCGGGCTGCGGTCTCAGCATGATGCTTCGCTCAAGAACCATTCTCTGTTACAAGGCCAGCCGTGATCCAGCCTCGCACCCTTTTTCGCTTGAAAATTATTGCCGCTCTGCTCGTTGTCGCCATCGCCTTGGCGACCCTCGGCCACTGGGTTCTGCACAGTGCCGAAGCACAGCGCAGCGGCACTCTGCGCCTGCATGGTCTGCAGGACGAAGTGTCGGTCTATTTCGATGCCTGGGGCGTGCCCCATATCGACGCACAGCACGATGCAGACGCCTATCGCGCCCTCGGCTACCTGCATGCCCAGGATCGTCTGTTTCAGTTGGACATCGTACGCCGCATCGGCGCTGGACGCCTGTCCGAACTGTTCGGCCAGGAAACCTACGCGACCGACAAGTTCTTTCGCACCCTGGGTATCAGCCGTCATGCCCGGCAGTACGCAGCGCAGCTGGAGCAGAACGCTGACCAGCCCCATGTGAAACTGATCAAGGCCTATCAGGACGGTATCAACCAATATATCGACCAAGGCCGAACGCCTGTCGAATACCGTCTGTTGCTGTCGCGCCCGGACTATTTCTCGACGGCGGATATTGCCCATGTCATGGGTTACATGGCCTATTCATTCGCTGAGGCGTTCAAGACCGATGCGCTGGTGGATCACGTGCGCGGTACCCTGGGTGAACGTCACGCTCAAGACCTGGTTCCCGGTGCTCCCCAAGGGCTACCGCCACGCCAGCCAGCTACGCCCGCCAGCGTCGACCTGCTGCGGCCCTTGCTGGAACAGGTCGCCCGTGTACAGCAGCAACTGCCCTCCGGCCAGTTTCAGGGCAGCAATGCCTGGGTTGTCAAAGGCGCCATGAGCGCCAGCGACCTGCCCTTGCTGGCCAACGATCCGCATATCGGCTTCGCCGTGCCAGCGGTGTGGTATGAAGCGCATATCCGCACGCCGCAGCACGAGGTCTATGG
>JASJKW010000096.1:0-5082 GCA_037621305.1 Pseudomonas sp. | reverse complement strand
CGAGCTTCTTCTCCTTGACCAGCTCGGCGATCTTCTCGATCAGCCGCGCCTTGTTCACCTGGTAAGGCAGCTCGTGAATGAGGATCTGCTGGCGACCACCGACCTTGTCGATGTCTTCGATGGTGCAGCGCGCACGCACATAGATGCGGCCACGACCCGTCTTGTAGGCTTCGACGATACCAGCGCGGCCATTGATGATGCCGGCGGTGGGGAAATCCGGACCCGGGATGTGTTCCATCAGATCTTCGATGGTCATATCCGGGTTTTCAATCAGTGCCAGACAACCGTTGATGACTTCAGTCAGGTTGTGCGGCGGAATATTGGTGGCCATACCCACGGCAATACCGCTGGAGCCGTTGACCAGCAGGTTCGGCACCCGGGTCGGCAACACATCGGGAATCTGCTCGGTGCCATCGTAGTTGGGCACCCAGTCAACCGTTTCCTTGTCGAGGTCAGCCAGCAGCTCATGGGCCAGCTTGGTCATGCGGATTTCGGTGTAACGCATTGCCGCGGCGCTGTCGCCGTCGACCGAACCGAAGTTGCCCTGACCATCCACCAACAGATAACGGAGCGAAAACGGCTGCGCCATACGTACGATGGTGTCGTATACCGCGGAATCACCATGCGGGTGGTATTTACCGATAACGTCACCGACCACACGGGCGGACTTCTTATACGGTTTGTTCCAGTCGTTGTTGAGCTCGCTCATCGCGAATAGTACGCGACGGTGCACCGGCTTGAGACCGTCTCGCACATCAGGCAATGCCCGCCCGACGATCACGCTCATGGCGTAGTCAAGGTACGATTGCTTCAGCTCATCTTCGATATTGACTGGAAGAATTTCTCTGGCCAGCTCACCCATGAAACGGCATTCCTTTTATTGTTGGCAACCTGACGGCGCCAATGCGTACGCAACGCGGAACGGGGCCCGGTTTTGGGACCGGATCAAAGCCCGGAATGATACCACATCGCAGGATTCCGCGGGAGCTGAAGAACAATCTCGCAGACCTGATCACACTTCCCGCGCAAACCCCGACGACAACTAATCAGTGCAGCCGACGATGACTGAGCAGCTCGGCCAGCCTGGGCTGGTCAGGACGCTCAACAACACCCTTCTCGGTGACAATCACATCGATCAGGTCCGCCGGCGTCACATCAAACAACTGCTGCCCGCTCTGCCCCGGCAAGGGCGCACCGAGATCAACCTCATCAGCCGTTTCCAGCGCCAGATCAACACTGGAGCTCGGCGCTACTACCATGAACCGCAGACCGTGATGCATCGCCAGTATCGCCAGTGCGTAGGTGCCAATCGCGCTGACCACGTCGCCGTTGGCGGCAATATATTCAGCCCCCACCACCACCCAGCTCACATTCTCCGACTTCATCAGATGTCCGGCAGCGCCATCGACGTGCAGCGTAACGGGCAATTGATCCTGAGTCAGCTCCCACAGGGTCCGCTGGCCCGCTCGCCCCGGACGGGTTTCACAGGCATACAGCTCGGCGACCAGACCCGCCGCATGGGCGGCGCGAATCACACCCAGCGCACTACCGTAGCCGCCCCCTGCCAGGGCGCCGGCATTACCAAAGGTCAACATATTCTGTGGTTGACGATCATGCCGACGAATGACCTGCGCACCCAGCTTGCCCATCGCAAGATTGGCTTCGCGGTCACTGACATGTATCGACATGGCCGCCTGCGCCAGCAACTCGGGCATATCCGTCGAAGCCCCGACAGGGCGTCGCAGCCGCTCACGTAACATGCGCAGCGCCCAGGCCAGACTGGCTGCCGAAGGCCGAGTGGCGCTCAGCAACGCAAAATCTGCCTCCAGTGCTGCTGCCCAGTCCTGCGCCTGGCCAATGCGCCGGGCGGCAAGGGCAATGCCATAGGCAGCGGCGATGCCGATCGCTGCCGCGCCCTGCACGACACTGTCGCGGATAGCCTCGGCGACCTGCGCCGCATCCTGGCACTCGACCCAGACACTTTCATCAGGCAAACGCCGCTGATCAAGAAGACGCAGACTGCTGCCGCACCACTCCATGGCCTGAACACCGCTCAGGTCGGCGGCTTGGGGTTGAAACTGCATGAACGACTCCAACACGAAAACGCCATTATACCCGGACGACTTCACGGGGGGATCAAATGTCGCTGCAAGGGTCAAAACAGAAGGTATACTGCCGCTCATGACACATATGCCAGGACCCAGACATGGGCAAGGCAGAATCAACAAGGGGATCATGATGACGCTTAATGTCGACCGGGCGGAAGTCGCCAAATTCGAAGCCCTGGCCAGCCGCTGGTGGGATCGCGAAAGCGAATTCAAACCGCTGCACGAGATCAACCCGCTGCGCACCAACTGGATTGACGAGAAAGCGGCGCTGGCCGGCACGGAAGTGCTGGACGTCGGTTGCGGCGGCGGCATCCTGTCCGAAGCGATGGCCCAGCGTGGCGCGCGCGTCACCGGCATCGACATGGGCGAAGCGCCGCTGGCCGTCGCCCGGCTGCACCAGCTGGAATCCGGTGTCGAGGTGGAGTACCAGCAGTGCACCGCTGAGGAAATGGCCGAACTGCATCCCGGCCGCTTCGATGTGGTGACCTGCATGGAAATGCTCGAACACGTACCCGATCCTGCATCAGTGATCCGCGCCTGCGCCACGCTGGTGAAACCCGGCGGTCACGTGTTTTTCTCGACCATCAACCGCAACCCCAAAGCCTTCGCCCTCGCCATCGTCGGTGCCGAATACGTGATGCGCATGCTGCCACGCGGCACCCATGAATACGCCAAATTCATTCGACCCGCCGAGCTTGGCTCCTGGTCGCGCGAAGCCGGGCTGGATATGCAGGACATCATCGGCATGACCTACAATCCGCTGCTGCGCCATTACAAGCTGGCCAAGGATGTGGACGTGAACTACATGATCCACTGTCAGCGCGGAGTCTGAAGATGCTCGACAGCGTACTCTTCGACCTGGACGGCACTCTGCTGGATACGGCAGATGACTTTCTCGCCATCATCCAGACCATGCGAGACGAGCGCGGTCTGCCTGACTCGCCGCTGCACCTGATTCGCTCGACGGTGTCCGATGGCTCCGCCGGCATGCTCTGCGCGGCCTTCTCCATCACCCCCGAGCATGCCCAGTTCGCCGAGTTGCGCGACGACTTCCTGGATCGCTATCAACATCAACTGGCGGTGCATACGCGGCCCTTCCCAGGCGTTCCTGAACTACTCGACTGGCTGGATGCCGAGGGATTGCCCTGGGGTGTGGTGACCAACAAGATGAGCCGCTTCAGCATTCCCTTGCTGGCCGCCACCGGCCTGGCCGAGCGCTGCCGCAGCCTGGTCTGCCCGGACCAGGTTCAGCATGGCAAGCCGCATCCGGAGCCCCTGCTCAAGGCCTGCGCGGACATGGGCGTCGATCCTGCTCGCAGCGTCTTCGTCGGCGATCATCTGCGCGACATCCAGGCCGGACAGGCTGCCGGCATGCGCACCGTGGCCGCTCTTTACGGCTACCTGCCAACGGGCGATGATCCGCAATTGTGGAATGCCAATTTCAGTATCGAGAATGCCGCTGCTCTGCGCCCCTGGCTGGAGCAGCAACGGACCAAGGAGTTTTCCCATGTTTGACTACAGTGCCCCCGCCGACCTGCTGCAGGGACGAGTGATTCTGGTAACCGGAGCTGGTGACGGCATCGGCCGTGCGTGCGCCCTGAGCTGCGCAGCCCATGGCGCCACTGTAGTGCTGCTGGGCCGGACCCTGAGCAAGCTGGAGGCGGTCTATGATGAGATCGAAGCCGCCGGCCACCCACAGCCAGCCATCTGCCCACTGAACCTGGAAACGGCGGTGGAGAAGGATTACAACGATCTGGCCGACCAGCTGTTCGACACCTTCGGCAAGCTCGACGGCCTGGTGCACAACGCCGCCCAACTCGGCCCACGCACGCTGATCGACAACGTCAAGAGTGAAGCCTGGCTGGAGCTCATGCAGGTCAACGTCAACGCGCCCTTCTTCCTGAGCAAGGCCATGTTCCCCCTGCTACGCGCAGCGCCCGACGCCTCGGTGATTTTCATCTCCTCCAGTGTCGGCCGCAAGGCACGCGCTTATTGGGGCCCCTATGCGGTGACCAAATTCGCCGTCGAAGGTTTGATGCAGGTAATGGCTGACGAGCAGGACGGCACCAGCGAGATCCGCGTCAACAGCGTCAACCCGGGCGCCACCCGCACTGCCATGCGCAAAGCGGCCTATCCCGCAGAAGAGCCAGAGAAGAATCCTGTGCCGGCAGATATCATGCCCGTGTTCCTGTATCTGCTCGGCCCAGACAGCAAGCAAGTCAACGGCCAGGCACTGGACGCCCGCGGCTGACGGCACGGCTGGTCGCTCCCCCTGCACCGACCCCGATCATTCCCACGCTCTGCGTGGGAATGCATTTTGGAACACTCTGCATCCCATCCCACCGCCCTGCAGACTGCCAGTCTCGGACGCAGGAGCGTCCACGGCGCGGTTCCCACGCTGGAGCGTGGGAACCATCCGTTTAGGTGAGCTCTGCGTCTAGTTGTAGCCTTGCTGGTCGGCTGGTCGGCTGGTCGGCTGGAGCATCCACCACGCAAGCTCCCGACACAAGGTGTGAGCACTCCTGGATCCCGCACTACCCCCAGCATGCATTCCCACCGCCCTGGAGGCTGCCAGCCGGGACGCAGGAGCGTCCACGGGTATGGGGAGTTACCCTCGAGTCAGCTCAGCGGCGCTGACCGAGGCGTTTGCGTTCGAATTCGGCGATACGTTGACGGTAGTGCTCGATGGTCTGCGCGGTCAGTACGCTGCGATTTTCGTCCTTCAGATCACCACCCAACTCCTGCGCCAACTTGCGCGCCGAGGCGATCATCAGGTCCAGCGCCTGTTTCGGATGGCGCGGGCCGGGCAGTCCCATGAAGAAGCTCACGGCACGGACATGGCTGTGCTCCAGCGCCTCGGGATCAAAGGTACCCGGATTCAGCGCATTGGCCATGGAAAACAGCACATCACCATTCACGTTCATGCTTTCGTGGCGATGATAGATATTCATGTCACCATGGCGCAAACCGCTCT
>JASJKW010000095.1:0-7582 GCA_037621305.1 Pseudomonas sp. | reverse complement strand
ACCGGTACGCTGGTCGATGAACCGCCGGTTTTTTCAATGATATCGATTGTGGCTGCCATGCTGAATTACTCCAAAACGAATTTCTAGCTTCTTATTAGCGCTGAACCTGTGCACCCAAAACTCTCTGGCAAACAAGGGCGGCCTATCGGTCCACCCTTGCTGACGCGAGGCACATTTCTTTTCAACGCTGGCCGTAAATCATGATCTGCACACGCCGGTTAGGCTGCAGGCATTGCTTGAGGGAGGCGGTAATTTTGCGGCCTTCGCACTCGATGAGCGGCTCTCTGGAACCGCGTCCCTCAGCGGAAATCAAATGGCTGCTGATACCTTTGGAAATCAGATGACTGCGGACCACGTCTGCGCGACGCTTCGACAGCGCATCGTTATAGCGGTCAGAGCCAATGCGGTCCGAGTGACCTACGACAACGACACGTTCGAGCTGCATCTGGTTGGCCACAACATCGGCGGCGAGATCCAGCTCTTTCAGGCCTTCGGAGGAAAGCGTCGCGCTGTCATAGCCAAACAGAACGTCACTGAACAAGGTGATCTCTTGAACCTCGGGAACATCCGGCTGGGTAAGCTCGTCGTAGCGCGACTTACACTGTGGCCGGCGCCACTGGGTGCTGGCTACCTGCTCTGCGGGATCAAAGGCGACGCCGAGCTGGCACACCAGATAACTGCCACCGGCCTCCAGGGGCAAGTTAATGTTGTAGAGCCACCACCGCTGGTTGGTTGCATCGACTGGACCACCCAGCAGCCTTCTGACGTCACTTTTGCTGCTGCCGGGAACCACCTGGGAAATAGCCTTGGGTGTAATCGCAACGCCGTCGCGTACATAGTCAGGGCCAAGCTCATTCAATTTCACCTGAACATCATCGAACTCCGAAAGCGCCAGGGGCTGCCTGCCTTCATTGCTCACGCTCGCGCAGCCTGTCAAAACGGCCAACGCGCAAAGGGCTGTTACTCTCATTACGATTCCCATGGGAACTCCATTATCCAAATCCATAGCCAACGGCGAGACCCCACCCGATTCTGGCCCAGGCGAGGGTTTTGTATGTAGCTAGCTTAGGCAGTACTAGAAAAGAAGAAATATCGAATTAGTACTAGTCGGAACGGAACCAATTCCACAGTCTGTACAACCCATTTTATATAATCACCTTTGACTATTTAACGGACCTGCCGAATGCCATACCCTTCAATAGGGTCAATGTTTTATTGACACTTTCCGAGCAATAAAAATAGGTACTGGCAGGCGGGAAAGAGTGGTCGAGTTGCTTTACCTGTAGGAGGCGCGCCTCGCGGCGACGGCGTCCGCAGGACGCCCGGGTTTGCCAGTAGAAGACACCCGCTGATTTTGGCTGGCGTGTCACCGGAGCTCGCGCGGCCAACCATCTACCGACACAAGGGAGACCGCCCACCATGCCAAGGAAGTCAGGAAAGCAGACGGTCCGTCCTGCACTCTCCCTCCGCCCCAACCTACCGGCAAGAGGATGTTGAACATGCACGCTTTTGCCAGCACCCCATGTCGTCGGCGCCAAAAGGGCGCGGTGGCGCTGGAGTTCGCCTGGCTCTTCGCCTTGGTATTCTTCCCCCTGCTGTACAGCATCATCGCCTTCGGGCTGACCTTTCTGGTGCGTGAATCCATGCAGTACGCGGTCGAGGAGGCTGTTCGCGAGACGCTGCGCGTACCCCCGCCGGCGGTACTGGCTGGATCTAGCCAAGTGACTTGGGCGCACCGCGAGACGCAGGCCCGGCAGGTGCTGGCGGATGCCCTGTTCTGGCTGCCCGAACAGCTGAAGCCAAACGAGGATGCCGTGCAGTTCACCGCCTGCTCCCTCCTAGAGGGGAGCTGCACTACCCCAGCACCCGGCGCAGGCTTTCCCATGCTGGACCCGACGTTGCAATGCTTAGTCGGCGCGCCCTGCGTGGTCCGCATCCGTTTCGACATTGACGACTACCCTAGCCGCGCCATCGCCCCACCATTGCCGGGGTTCGGGATTCTCTATCCATATACTCTGCGTGCCGAAGCGCAAATCCTTATAGACCGGAGCCTGCTGTGAGGTCGGTACTGAACCACAGGCAACAGGGCGCGGTAGCGATCGAAACCGCTATTATCTTGCCAATTATGGTAATCATCCTGATCGGCCTGTTCGTCTTCTGGCAAGCGCTCCAGGCACAGCAGGTGCTTACCCGCGCCACCGGCGATGCCGCGCGCGCTGCACACGGGCTGATTGTCAACGGAACCGTCCCCTGCCCGGCGGACGGCTACACCGGCGCCGATGCCAGCCGCACACTGATCCGCAGTCAGATCGAGGCACTGGTATACAGCAGCTTGGCCATCCACATGCCGGGCGGGCGGCGAGCCGAGATTGAGGAGCTTGCCGAGATTTCCGAGTTTGAATGGACATGCGGCAAGAACGAAGGGCAAGTGACATGGCAGGTGAGCTACCAGATGCCCCTGTTACTGGGTCCTGGCTTGGTTGCGCTGATCGGTTTCGACGAGATCAAGGAATTGACCGAAAGTAGCACCGTGCATTTCCAATTGGCATTCTAAGGCATTCGCTGCACCCCGCGACTGGCGATGAAACGGCAACAGACCTCAGGAGATTCGTCATGCATCCGCTTTTCCCGGCCTCGCCTGTGAGGCAACGCCAGCGCCAGACAGGCGGCGTGCTGATCCAGTTCGCCCTTATGCTGACGTTGCTCATCGGCATTCTGGCGGTGATCGACATCGGCTACCTTTATTACGCCAAGCGCGACCTACAGCGCCTCGCCGACATCGCAGCGCTGGAATCCACCGAGAGTCTGGTCTGGGGTGATGCCGACAGCTGCTCTGGTCCCGATGGTTCTGAAGCTGCTGGGCAGCGCAGCATTGATGCACAATGGCCTTTCGCTCTTGAGGTGGAGCTCCAGCGCACCGAATGCGGCAACTGGGAGCTGGATAACTGGGACCCCGAGCTCACCACTCGCTTTATCCCAAGCAGCGCTCCGGTCAACGCCACCAGGGTGACTCTGGTGGGTGTCGCCCCCAGATTCGTACCTTTCAATTGGGCGGGCGACGACCCCGAGCGCAGGGTGTCCGCTACCGCCATCGCAGCCAAGACTCAGGACCCGATAGCGGCTTTTTCCATTGGATCGGGGGTTGCCAGACTGAATGACGGTGCGCTCAACAGCCTGCTGACCGCGCTGCTGGGCACTACGGTCGATCTCGACCTTGTCGATTACAAGGGTTTGGCCAACGCCAATATCGACCTGTTGGGTTTACAGGATGCGGTGGGCCTCCAACTGGGGACCTATGACGAACTAGCCAGTGCCGAGGTCAGCTTGGCCGACTTGCTGAATCTCGCCATCAGCGCCATAGAGAACCAGCCGAATGCCGACACATTGAACGTCGCCATTGACGCCCTGAACAAGATTCTAGTGCTGCCGGCCGCGATAAATCTCGGGGACACTTTCATCAATTTGCTGAAAACCGAGACCCAGTCCGGCCTGCTGGATATCGGGCTTTATGCCGACAACCCGGCCTCCGCCCTAACCGCCGATGTCAACGCACTGAACCTGCTGCTGGTCGGCCTGCAAGTGGCCAATGCCGAATCGGCCGCCGCCTTAGAGATGAACATTCCGCTGCCGCCTCTGGCCGAGGTGGATCTGAAGGTCCGCATCATTGAGCCCCCGGCCATTGCCATTGGCCCGCCCGGTTACGAAGGAGGCGTGCCAAGGACTTCCGCACACAACGGACAGATCCGAGTACTTGCTGATATCAAGGTACTGACGCCAGCCAGTGGCAACAACGACCTTCTGTCTATCAATCTGCTTCTAGCCAGTGCAAAGCTTAGTGTCCCAGCGGGACAGTTCATCCGTCTTCCTCTCTATCTTGAAGTCGGGTCGGCCGATGGCATTTTGGACAGCATCGCCTGCCGCTATCAGGGCAGGAGCCACGAAGTCGGCATCGACGTCCAGCCCGGCTTGGCGCATGTTTTTCTTGGTAATATTCCCGATGCATTCAACAACACGGATACGGCTTGGGAGCACCTGACAAAAGAGCGTTTCACACTGCTCGGGCTGAACCTGCATGTCGATCTGCTTTTGGGCATTATTCCTGTGGCGGACGCACCCATAAGCCTCAATGCCAAACTGGCACTGGATATTGCGCGGCCTACGCCGGAAATGGTGTATTTTCTATACGACAACAGCGAGAACAGAACCAAGCAGGATCTGATCGCAACCGTGGGTAGCCAAAAGGCGCTCGGCCAATCCATCGGTGGCGCTATCGATGACGGCCTGCTGGATGTCGAGCTCGATACATCTGGCCTAACAGTGCTGGGCATCCCGACGGGGGTATTGAGCGATCTTATCGATGAGCTGCTAAATTCGGTAATAACGATTCTCAACGACGTTCTCAGCCTGCTCAACGAGCTTCTGATGCCGGCGCTGAAACTGCTCGATGGCGCAGTACTCGGGCCGCTGCTGGAACAGCTGGGCCTGCAACTGGGCGTCGCAGACGTGGAGCTGCTATCGGCTCATTGCGATACCGCGCAGCTGGTCGAGTAACCGCCAACCCCAAGCGCCCCCCCCCCTGTCACACAGAAAACCACACCTCCTGTAGGAAGCGCACCTCGCGGCGACGCTGGCCGCAAGGTCAGCCAATATCGGCGGGTATGGAGTCTGCCGGGAAACCCCGGGCGCGCTGCGCACGCCGTCGCCCCAAGGCGGGCCTCCTACAAAAAACCATCGCGCCGGGGCGGCCCTTCACATTAGGTCGCGGATTTACTGGTCAGGTGTTTTACCTGTGGGAGATGCGCCTCGCTCGGCTTTGACATTCTGCGTCGCTCTACCTCCTGCATCCATGCAGTCGGGCGGCGGCGTGCGTTCCGCTCATATGATAACTGGTGGTTTTCTTGTACGCCCAGCATGAACTTTTCTTTTCTCGTATAAGTATTTATGTCAACCCCGTACCCGAATCCATTTGAAGGGCTTTATTGCATTAAGATCAAATTCACCAAGTTCAGCCTTATGCTCGCCCAGAACTAAGCACCATCAATAATGACTACCCCACATGAATTACATCAGCATATTACATATTTAGATATATTCAATAAGCACTAATCCAATGGATATTAAAAGACTCCTTGTCACATGTGTATAACCTCAATTACCTATACCCTGATAAGTAACCACACACTAAGATAGAAGTACGTCAAGCTCCCATATGTGATGCTACGTAGTCACTTCAAACATCAATTAAAAACGAAATTCAATTCATTGGGAACCCAAGCAACCATGATTACATTCGGGAAATCACTTTCCTGGAGAAGGAATACCCTCTCTTGTGCGCCGAAGGGAATCTCTCGTCGGCACGGAGGCTCCGTGTGAAAAGCAACCAACCCGTTACCCAACAGGAAATCTGCTTTTCTGCCAATCAGCGGTTGATCTCTCAGACCAATCCCAGGGGGATTATCGTGTACTGCAACGATGACTTCGTTGCAGTAAGTGGGTTTAGTCGTGAGGAAGTGATCGGCAAGCCCCATAACATCGTGCGCCACCCGGATACACCCGAAACCGTTTTCGCTCAGATGTGGTCTTATCTGGAAAATGGAAAATGGAAAATGCTGGATGGGCACACTCAAGAACCGCTGCAAAAATGGTGATTATTACTGGGTCAGTGTCTATATCACTCCTATTCTGGAGAATGGTCACATCGCCGGCTATGAGTCAGAAAGTACTGCGCAGTGGATCGCCAGTGAGCGCGTTCCCGTGGATCAGCATGCTGCCCAGGCTGTCTCAGTCACATCTGAGACGCCTGCCAAGTGCTCAACGAGAGATACCGGATGGCTATCTTCAGCGTATCAGCCAGCAGGTATATGAGATGGTTGATGGCAGCTGGCTTCCCGGGCGTCCTGCATCCCTGCCGTCGCCCGATGGCAGGGATGCAGGAGTTAGGACGACGCAGGATGCCAAAGCCGAGCGAGGCGCGCTTGGGTCAGATATTCAGCGCTTGCGCCCACCCAAGGCCAGTGCCAGCAGGGTGCGGTTGTGCATGTTGGTTGCCCGCAGTACTTGGGACACATACAGTTTGACGGTGTTTTCCGAGATGCCGAGTTCGCAGGAGATCTGGTAGTTGGTAAGCCCTTTACCCAGCAGTTCAGCGACTTCGATCTGCCGCGGCGACAGGTTGGAGTAACCGGGGAGTTCGGTGACCGGCAGAGGCTCTGCCGCCACCACAGGTTCAGCGTCGGCACTGCTCAAGGTGCTCACGTCCTGTTGCAGTTCGCGCAGCGAGCGGGTCATTTCCTTGAGCCGTTCGCTGATGCCTTCCATCTTCTGTGCGGCAGCTCGCTGTTGCGCGGCAGCCTGCAATTGATAAACGCCTGCCAGCAACGCATCCATATCCAATGGCTTCTGATGGTAGTCGGAAATTCCCGCACGCAACGCCGCGACCACATCATCCTTGTCCGCATCGCCGGTAAAGAGAATGCTCTCGAAGACTCTGCTGCGGGGAGCTCCCTCGCGTAGCGTCGTGATCAGCTCGATGCCATTGATCTCAGGCATGCGGTAGTCGCTCAGGACGACATTGATGCTTTCATCCGCATGGAATAACTCGATAGCCGCTACTGAACTGACGCTGCCGATGCAGGGCACCCCATTGGCTTCAAAGAACTCGGTCAACTCGTCGACAATGAAAGACTCATTGTCGACAATCAATACTTTATTCAGATCATTCATGTTGCTGCTGGTCCCCCATCCCCGGGCATGAGCCTTTGCGCTACAGCCAAACCCCCTCTCCGTGATAAAACGAAAATCGGTATGACATATTTGCAGACCTGAGCGGCACCGCCCCAGCACCTTCTGACTCAACCTACCATAATTCGTTGTTGATCAGATTGTGGTTATCAAACCCACTTCCTCTGTAAATCGTACACCCGATCGGGATAAGCACGCCTATTTCAGGTCGAATACCGGCAGTATTGCATAGTGCCGGCAGTTTTTCCTGAAAACGCCGTAAAAAGCGGAGCGGGCTGCTTGAACTAAACCCCAGGCGTGCTTTGCACGCCGTCGCCCCGAGGCGGGCCTCCTACACAAACCAGCAGATAGCCGTGTGGATTGCAGGAGGGGCGCCTCGCTCGGCTTTGGTATCCTGCGTCGCCCTGAAAGTTCTCAACCCGCCCGGCTATAATGGGCTCGCTGCCAACAGACGCAGCATCGAATCGGACCGCAATATGATCGAATATAGCAGTAAGCGTTTTCTCATAGTGGATGACTTTACCGATTTTCGCTCTGCCCTTACCGGTATGTTGCGGCAGGTGGGGGTGGGCGATATCGATGCGGCTGCCAGTGGTGAGGACGCTCTGGCGCTGTGTCGGAAGAAGAGCTATGACGTCATTCTGCATGGCTACAGTCTGGGCAAGGGCAAGAATGGTCAGCAGGTGCTGGAGGAGCTGAATCACGGCAAGCTGATCACGCCGCACTGCATTTTCATCATCATTTCCGCTGAAAACAGCCAGGCGATGGTCATGGCTGCGCTGGAGTGCGAGCCGGACAGTTATCTGACCAAGCCTTTCAACCTGGCCAGTCTGCAACAGCG
>JASJKW010000094.1:0-14141 GCA_037621305.1 Pseudomonas sp. | reverse complement strand
GTCCGAGAGCGTTTCGACTTGCCGAGAAGCACCAATCAGCCCGTGTTCCATGGCTGTCGCCTTGTGTTGCAGGTCGTCGAAGCGTTGCTGGTTGCTCAGTGCGGCAGTGGCTACCTGACCGGCATGCTCTTTGTCGAGATTGAGCTGGCCAGCCAGAGATTCGAAGGAATCGCCGAGGTGCGTGACAGAGGTGCTGAAGCGGATCAGGTTACCGGACACCTTCCGGTGATAATCCAGCTGGCGCTGGTGTCGACGCTGGCTGTCTGCCAGCTTCTGTTCCAGCTGCTGTATGTCGTGGGCTTGTCTGGTTACTTCCGCTTCAAGTCGCTGCTTGTCCTGCTGCAGTGCCTGTATTTCATTTCTACCGCTGCGCCACATGATTGCCTCTGCCTGCAGATGTTCTTGCTGTTTTTATCGGCAGAAACAATCAGAACATGAGGCAGGATGGCAATTTGTCACACCTTAGAAAAACGCCGTCTCACGGGCGCTGGTCATGACACTGTTTCCGGCTCTGGCGGTTGGCAGGAGGTGAGAAGCGGCGCCTCGGGAGAGCTTCCGGGCGCCCATGAACAGAGTCAAAGATTCAAGAGTGCTGCTGACGCTTGAGCTTCTCGGCCTCCAGCGCCTGCGGATTGCTTTCACCGTCATTGACCGCCTTGCGAAAGCCGCTGATGGCATTGCCCACGTCGCTTCCCAGGCCGCGCAGGCGCTTGGTGCCGAACAGCGTGATCACAATCAGCAGAATGATCAGAAGTTGCCAGATACTGATGCCCATCATCTCGATTTACTCCGTTACTTGCAGTGACCCGGCCTTGGCGGCCGGCGTGGTTGTCTGGTGTTCAGACTTTAATGCATGTCGTCGTTCATCATGTCGTGCATATCACCGTGCTGCATCGCCTCATGCAGGTCGCCGTGCTGCGCCGCAGCGGCCTGTTGCAGGAACTCCTGATCGATCTCGTCAAACCGCAGGACCGTCCCGTTGTGCTCGGCTGCCAGGGCTTCAGCGGCCTGCTGGTCGGCGAAGGAGGCCAGTGACGCGCCCATCGCACCTGCCAGCGGCGTGCCGGTGACATACCAGGCCTGTGTGGCATCAATCAGATGGCTGTCATCTGGTTGGTCCCAATGGCTCTGCCCCATGTCATGCACATACAGCTTGGCATCCAGAATGCGGTTTTCCGGCTGCAGCCACCAGCTGAGCATTTCCGCCGTGGAGCAGAACTTTCTGACCCCGTCTTTCTCCACCGCCTGGCCTTTCGGGCCCGGGAAGTCGGAGATGACCATGCCGCAGACATGACACTCATCTGTAGCATGGAACGCAACGGGATCCAGGTTCACCGGTGTTTCGTCCTTGTCGCCGCAGGCGGCAAGCGCCAAACCGAACAGCAATACGATCAAAGTGCGCAGACCAAGGTTGTAGCGTATTTTCATGACAGTTTTCCTATTCTTGTCAGGCGGCACGGCGCCGGAATACAGCATAAGCCAGAAACAGGGAGACACCCGCCCACGCGAGCAGACACAGCCAGAGCAGGGCGCCGCGTACCGGCAGGTCATCGCCCAGTGACAGCACACCCATGGCATTGGCGCCGTCAAAGCCGGCCAGATTGATCAATCGATAGATATCGGTTGGGTTCAGCAACAGCAGCCAGGGCAGCAGTTCCGGGTTGAATTTGCCTTCACTGAATACCAGCAGGGCCAGCAGCACCAGATCGAATACCAGCACGAACAGAAACCATACGCCCAGGGCCAGTCCCGCAGCGCTGGATTTCTCGTTGACCAGGCTGCTCAGCACATAGGCCAGGGCCAGAAAAGCCCAGCCGAGCAGAGTCGATGACAGCATGAAGCGACCAAAGGCCCATACCAGCAGGCTCACTTCAATACCGTCGACCAGCAGCGCGATGGCCAGTGCCGCACAGCCGAAGCCGATGAGTACCGCCAATGCCAGGATCAGCCCATGACCGACGAACTTGCCGAGCAGAATCTGCCCGCGACCTATGGGGTAGGTCATCAGCAGCATCAGCGTGCCGCCTTCGTCTTCGCCAACAATGGCATCGTAGGCCAGCAGCAGGGCAATCAGAGGCATCAGGAAGGTGGCCAGACTGGCCAGGCTGGCGATGGTTGCCGGAATGGAGGTGAACCCCAGCTGCCCGGAAGCAGCGGCGCCGAGCCAGGCAATACCCACGGCCAGTACCGCGAACAGCAAGCTGATGGCCAGCAACCAGCGGTTGCGCAGGCCGTCACTGAGTTCCTTGCGAGCGATGTTCCAGATCTGGTTCATGCCTTGTCCTCCGCAGCGCGTGCGTTGTCTGCGCGCTCCGTGTAATAACGGTACAGATCCTCCAGAGAAGGCTGGAAAATCTCGATATCGCTTGGCTGATCTTCTGCCAGCAACTGGCGCAGCAGGGCCATCTTGCCCGCGCTGGTGCCGACAACCTCGATGCTGTCGCTGCCCAGCAGCTGGGTGGTGTGGCCATTACTGCTCCACTTCTGCAGCAGCAGCTCGCGTTGTTGCAGGCCGTTGGCGCGGATGCGCGATGGCAGACCGGCCTCCATGCGCAGACTCGCCAGGGTGCCGATGGCCTCCAGCTGACCACCGGCCAGAATCGCCGCGCGGTTGATATGGGCCTCCACTCCCGGCAGCACATGGGAGCAGAGAATCACGCTGGTGCCTTGCTGACGCAGGCGGTCGATCAGGATATACAGATCCTGAGTGGCGATCGGATCCAGGCCCACGGTGGGCTCGTCGAGCAGCAGCAATTGGGGTGTGCCCAGCAACGCCTGAGCCAGCCCCAGGCGTTGTCGCATGCCCTTGGAGTAGGTCTTGACCCGGCGGTCGGCGGCATGGGCCAGGCCAACCTGCTCCAGCAGCTCATCGGCCTGCTGCAGGGCGGCGCCCTTGATACGGGCAAAATGGTGCAGGGTTTCGCGGCCGCTGAGTTGCGGATAGAACATGACGTTTTCCGGCAGATAGCCGAGCTGGCGTCGCACGTCAGGATCATTCGGCGCACGGCCGAGCACCTTGACCTGACCTTCGCTGGGGTTCAGCAGGCCGAGGATCAGCTTCATGGTGGTGGTCTTGCCGGCGCCGTTGTGGCCGAACAGGCCGAGAACCTCGCCCGGTTCCAGATGCAGGCTCAGCTGGCGCAGCGCGGTCATGCTGCCGTAACGCTGGCTGACGCCTTGAATATCAACAGCATTCATCAAAGGGTGTCCTGTGTACGTTGAGTCGAGGGTTCGGTGGGCAGGTTCATCAGCGGATGACTGTCCTGTACACCCTGCATCTTGATGACAGGGAAAGCGCGCTGCACCCAGCGCAACAGCTCGATGGCCGGACTGTTCATCAGCAACCGCACCTGCGGATACATCCACAACAGCCGATCGACGTTGTCGTTGGGCTCGTAGGGAATGTCACCCAGACCGTCATCATTGCGGTCCCAGCCCAGGTAGTCGCTCCAGTAATTGCCGCGGCCTTCGACCGACCATTCCTGAGTCCGGGTGGCGACATACTTGACCTGTTGTTCGTTGCCGATAAAGGCGTTGTCGCTGATCTTGTTGTCCTCCGAGCCGGCCGTCAGGTGAATACCCAGGTTACTACCCCGGAAGTGGTTGCCCTGGATGGTGTTGAACAGCGAGTTGTAGATGAACAGGGCCTTGCCTTCGCCGCCCTTGATCATGCTGTCATCACCGGTCTGGCCGCGCTGAACGTTGGAGACGACGTTGTTGCGGATGGTCGAGTAGGTGATGAAGTTCATCAGAATGCCGTAGTTCTGGTCATCCTCCGAACGGTTGTCCTCGACTGTCAGCATGCGGCTTTGCATCAGTGCATAGCCGGTGCGGGTGCGGCGGGTGGTATTGCCGATCACCTTGTTGTTCTGGGAAAACATGTAGTGCACACCAAAGCGCAGATCTTCCATCACGTTGCCTTGGATGAGGTTGTTATTGGAGTTGCCGAGATACACGCCGTCGCGGGTGTTGATCAGGTGGTTGTTGACGATTCGGGCGTCATTGGCGCTGATCAGATGGATACCATTGCCGCGATCCTGAGAGCGCCTGCCTGGCTCGCCTTCGACACGGTTGTTCTCAACCACGGCGCCGCGGACAGCGTCCAGCCAGATGCCAAAACCGGCTCCTTGCAGGTGGTTGTTGCGTAGCACCGCATCAGTGGCGGTCTGCTTGACGAAGATCGCCGCGTCCATGTCGGTCAGGTTGTGGCCCCAGTCGCGCAACGAGCACCCTTCGATGGTGACATTGCTGGCGCTGATGGTCAGGACGCTGCCCTGGCCATCGGCCTGGAGCACAGCACCGGGCGCGCAACGCAGGGTGATGCTGGTATCGATAATGAATTGGCCGGAATAGTCTCCGGCGGGCAGAACCCAACCGTCAGTGGCTGCCTGCAGTGGCAGACTGTCGATTGGTCGGGGGGAGGCGTGGATAGTGGCTGAAAGGCCGCACAGTATCATGAGCGACGCAAGGCGCCGGCGTATGGCCTGATGCTTGAACAATGCTGTTTCCTTATGCCGTTTGAGAATGTTCTGGTGTCGGTGATGGACCTGAACAGGATGAGCGAACCTCAGGCGGATTCGCGCAACACCGACATACTGCTACCCGGGGCGTCCGCAGACGCTCCGGGTATCTGCATCAGGCCGGTTCGACCAGCATGCGGCCACACATTTCCATGTGCAGTGCATGGCAGAACCAGCTGCAGTAGTACCAGTACACACCCGGTTTGTCAGCAGTGAAGGTAATGGAGGAGGTCTGTTGCGGACTGATCTCCATGCTCACACCATGGTTGACCATCACAAAGCCGTGGGATACGTCTTCGATCTGGTCGATGTTGGTAATGATCACTGTGACCTCATCGCCCTGTTTGACAGTGAACTCGTTCATGCCAAAGGCCGGAGCCATGGAGATCATGTATACCCGCACCTTGTTGCCGTCGCGGATGACCTTGCTGTCGCTGGTCAGGTTGATGCCATCGGCTTCGGCCATCTTCACGGTTTCCGCGAAGAAGGGGTCATTACGATCCCAGATCTTCTTGGTGCGGATCTGATCACGGCGCGCCATGATGCAGTCGTGTGGTTCGGCGAAGGCCGGGCCGTCGTGCACCAGCTTCATTTCTTCGCCGGAAATGTCGATCAGTTGATCGTTTTCCGGGTGCAGTGGGCCTACCGGCAGGAAGCGGTCCTTGGAGAACTTGCTCAATACCACCAGCCATTGGCCGTCAGCTTCCGAGGTTTCGGTCAGGGACGCGTGGGTGTGGCCGGGCTGGTAGTGTACGTCCAGCTTCTGTTTGATTTAGTTGACGCTCTCGCCATTGTAGGCACGGATGGCTTCTTCGATATTCCACTTCACCACCTGGCTGTCGATGAACAGCGTGGTGTAACCGTTGCCGCGACCATCGAAGGTGGTATGCAGTGGCCCCAGGCCCAGCTCCGGCTCACCGACAATCACTTCACGTGGGTCTTCGAACTTGTCGGCAAACAGATCGGGCAGCTTGTCGATGGCAATGATCGAGCAGGTCGGTGACAGCTTGCCGGCAGCAATGAAGTACTTGCCGTCTGGCGAGGTGTTCAGGCCGTGGGGGTTCTTCGGCACCGGAATGTAGCGGGTAACCTTGCTGTTCTTGCCGTCCTTCTTGCGTCCGTCAACCACCGGCACCTTGGAATCGCCCAGGGTGATGAAGTTGCCAGCCTTGACCTCGGCTTCGATGGCGTCCACGTCGAACACCACGACCCAGTCACGCTCGTTGCGCATGGTGCCGCCCAGATCCAGCGCCTTCTCCGAGTTGTAGCAGGTGGAGGCGGTGAAACGGCCAGTGTAGTCCATGTCGGTATTGTCGAGGTTGCCGTCGACAATCACCTGCCATGCAACTTCCATGGTTTCGGCATCAAGTGCGTTGTACATGGTGTAGCTGTTTTCATCATCAATGGCGAAGCTCTTGCCATCGTTCGGGTGCGGAATGATGAACTCGGCGTTGCAGAATACATACTTGGTATAGGGCACCTTCTGCAGACGCAGGCCGTGAATCGCCTGGACGTTGGGTACAGTGGTGATCTTGTCCGTCTTCATGATGTCGATACGGATACGCGCAACGCGGCTGTTGGCCTTGTCGTTGATGAACAGGTATTTGCCGTCGTACTTGCCGTCGGTCATGGACAAGTGCGGGTGGTGGCAGTCACCGTTGGCAAAGCGGGCGCTGTCACCCAGAATCGCCTTACTTTCGTTGGTCAGACCCCAGCCGGTGGCCGAGTCGACGTTGAACACCGGGATCCGCATCAGTTCGCGCATGGACGGAACACCCAGCACGCGCACTTCACCCTGGTGACCGCCGCTCCAGAAACCGTAATAGGTATCCAGCTCGCCGGGACCGACGTGGATCTTCGCCTGCGCATCCTTGACGGCCTGCGCCCAGGTTTCACGGCTCATCACCGCACCGCCAAAGGCCGTTGCGGCAACAGCGGCGCCGGTCATGGCACTGGCACCGAGGAACCCACGGCGGCTCAGGCCTTTGGAGTCCAGGGTGGCTGGAGGGTTGTTGCTCTTGTCGCTCATATTCAAACTCCTTGTTAGCACACTTGGTTGACCGACGGGGTCAGGGTTCGACTACTTGTACTACCGGAATCAACTGATCGTCCGGTGTTTTCTTGCTGCGTGTCTTGCGCTTGTTCTTCAGTATCAGCGGAGGGCACTTGTTCTCGTTGTGATAAGTCATCTGGCAGTCCAGGCAGTAATGGCATTCGTTGTGATTGATATGCCCATCCGGGTGAATCGCCTGAATCTCGCATTCCTTGGCACACAGCTGGCAGGGGTTGCCGCACTCCTTGCGCCGTTTCAGCCAGTCGAACAACCGTACCCGGCTACTGACCGACAGGGCTGCACCCAGCGGGCACATATAGCGGCAGAACACCTTGCGGGTGAAGATATTGACCACCAGCAGAATCACCGCGTACAGCACGAACCACCACTGGCGGTCGAACTTGAGCATGATGGCGGTCTTAAAGGGTTCGATCTCGGCGGCCTTCTCGGCCAGCATCATCGACTCCAGGGACATGCCGAACAGCACCAGCAGCACTATGTATTTGATTGCCCACAGACGCTCATGCACGACGAACGGCAGTTCGTACTGGGGTATCTTCAGCTTGCGGGCGATTTCGTTGATCAACTCCTGCAGGGCGCCGAAGGGACACAGCCAGCCGCAGAACACGCCGCGGCCCCATAGCAGGATGCTGCCCGCGGTGAAGGTCCAGAGGATGAAGATCACCGGATCACTGAGGAACAGCTCCCAGCGGAAATCGGTTACCAGGGCATGCACGAAGGTCAGCACGTTGACGATCGACAGCTGCCCCAGCGCATACCAGCCAATGAACACCACGGTGAACGTCAGGTAGCCATGCCGCAGCCAGCGCAGGAAGTTCGGATGTCTGGCGAAGTTGTCCTGGAAGAACAGGATGATGGTCAACAGCAGCAGTGCAACCAGGATCACACCCACCTGGAAGCTCTTCTGATACCAGATATTGACCCACATCGGACGGTTGGCTTCTTCTATCGCACGCAGCTCCTCGGCAGTGGGAACAGGGCGGTCGATATACTGCTCGGGTGTCTCATAGGGCAGTTCAAAGCTGACAAAGATGCTGTCCACCGGACCGGTCTGACGGCGCACCAGCAGTTCCAGTGTCCAGGGGGTGCCCGGGTCGAACAGGTTCTCTTCGCGCACGATGAAGATGGCCATTTCCCGGAACGGTGGCATGCCCTCGGCGAATACATCATTCAGGCGGATATGGTCGCGGTCGCGGAAGCTGATGATGTTGCCGAACTGGCGCACCTGCACCCGATCGAAGATGCCGCCGCGCACATAACCGGAGCCCTTGAATGAGTACTCGCCACTGCCCAGCACGGCAATGGCATGTTCGCCGGGCTTGAGGTCTTCCATCAGAAAGCGGTACTGATTGTCGCCCAGCAGGTTGCGGCCGATGGTGGGTGCGTTCAGCCAGGCGGTATACAGGTCGATGAAGGTCTCGCCGCTGCGCTCGGCGGGCGCCTGGTCAATACCCTCGGCCTCGGTGCCTTCGAAGGCGCGATCGATATCGGCATTGGTCAGCAGCAGCCGGCGAACCGAGCCGTTGCCGGTCAGTTCGGCCCAGCTGGCGGGTTGGTATACATCTTCAAGCGCCGTTGAGGGTCTGCCGCGTGCAGTGAGATTGCCCTTCACCAGCCCCAGCGAGGAAGCAACCTCATGGGCGGCGCGCATGACGATCTCGTTGATCACCATGACGGTTACCGTGGCACCGGATACAGCATCCACGGTGATGGCATTGGGATCTTTCGAGCGGCCCACCACGACGCGCTGGTCGGCTTTCACACCGGCATAGAGCGCATTGAAGTCATGCAGTCGCTGCTCGGGAATGCCGATCAGCAGTATGGGTTCGTGATGCTCCAGAACGTAGGCATCCAGGATCACGCCGTCGGTATCCAGCAACACGCTCATGTTGACCGGCTTGCCTGAGTAGGCCGGGATACTGAATACATTGATGCTTTCGAAAGCGTAACCGTAAACCGTACCGACGCCATCGGTAAGGGTGCGAACGCCGTACTCGCCTTCCGGTTCGGAAATGACGGTTACCTGAGGGAAGAACTGTTCGATACGTTGTTCGACGAGGGATTGATCTGCGGCAAACGCCGGCATCAGTGACAGAGTTGAGAACATCAGTACAACGGCCAGCATCCATCTGCAGATGACCGGAGCAACCATCAACAACTTCATAGCAGAGCGTTCCATATTAAGAGCAGTCCCATTTTAGTGTCTCCAGTGTTCTCAAGACTTGATCAGGATCAAGTAACTGTCAAATCGGCGGGGGGGCTATCAGAAGGCACCCATCAGCCGGACATATCGGTGTGCCGCTCGGGTTTGCTGCGGCAGACAATCCCGAGCCGGCGTGTCAGCCGGTGCAGGTTGCCGCGGTCGATCTGCAGTACGCGGGCGGTCGCCGACAGATTGCCGTCGTTGCGCTGCAGTACGGTTTCGATGAGCTGGCGCTGGTAATTGTCCACCGCTTCCCGCAGCCCGAAATGGCCCTCCTCCTGCGCCAGGATCTGCGCGGCGGCACTGACGGGCGACAGCTCGGCGGTCAGCCCCAGATCTGCTGCCGACAGCTGCAGGGGGGTTGAGGGTGTCATGCGGGCACGGGCTCTGAGCATGGCGCGGCCGATCAGATGTTCAAGCTCGCGGACATTACCCGGCCAGTCGTAGGCCAGCAGTGCCTCGCGGGCATCCGGGGTCAGCCCGAGGCTGTGCATCTGCAACCGGGCGCGGCCCTGTTCGAGAAAGTAACCGGCCAGCAACAGTACATCGAGCCCGCGTTCGCGCAGCGCAGGTACCCGCAGTGGGTAGGCGCCGAGACGGTGATAGAGATCGGCGCGAAAACGCCCAGCGCGTACTTCCTCGGCCAGCTCACGATTGGTCGCGGCAATGATCCGCACATCGACATGCTGTTCCTGATCCGAGCCCAGGCGCTGCAGTTGTCCGTTCTGCAACACGCGCAACAGTTTGGCCTGCACGTTGAGCGGCAGCTCGCCGATTTCATCGAGAAACAGGGTGCCGCCGTCGGCCAGCTCGAACTTGCCGCCGCGCGCACCGGTTGCACCGGAGAACGCGCCGCGCACATGGCCGAACAGCTCACTTTCCACCAGCGCTTCGGGCAGGGCGGCGCAGTTGAGGCTGATCAATGGCTTGTTCCAGCGCTCGGACTGGCGGTGGATGGCCTGGGCAACCAGCTCCTTGCCGACGCCGGTCTCGCCGCTGATCAGCACCGCCAGATGACTTCTGGCTACCAGTTCGATTTCCGTCAGCAGGAGCTGATGGACTTCGCTGTCACCGATCAGCTCCTGGGATGGAATGCAGTGGGCGACCTGACGCCAGCTTTCCGCGAGCCGACGCTCGTCTTCGGCCTGGCGTGTCAGACTGTTCATGCGCTCGCAGGCTTTGACGGTGGCCGCCGCCAGACGGGTGAAGGCTTCCAGGCTGGGCAGGTCGATGTGGCCGAAGCGTGCCGGGTCCAGTGAATCGAGGGTGAGCAGGCCCCATGGCCGATTGTCGATGTACAGAGGGCAGCCCAGACAGTCGTGGACCTGCAGGCGGCCCGGTGTGCCCTCGACCAGACCGTCATAAGGGTCGAGCAGATCGGAATCCGCAGCAAAGCGGGTGGCACCGGGACTGGCCAGTAACGTCGCCAGCCGTGGATGCTCATCCACTCGGAAACGTCGGCCCAGGGTATCCGGGCTGAGCCCCCATACGGCTACCGGTACCAGATGCTCGCCATCCAGGCGCAACAGCGCGAGCGCATCGCAGGGCAGGAAGGTGCGCAGCGCCAATAACAGGCGCCGGTAATGTTCCGCCTGAGGCAGATCGCGACTGAGGTCGTCGAGCAGGGGCAGCAATGTGGCAAGCATGGGAGTGGCAGTCATCGGATCGTCTTTTTAACAACGCCTGGGTTTTCATTACCAGAAACAGAGTTGTGAATATGACCACGATGGCGCGGCAAGTCCTTGATATTGGTCAATTCTGGCGTTGGCACGCTTTGTGATAGGTAAAACAGGGAGTACCTACCATTACATGAGGAGATAACACCATGAAATCCATGCTCGCCTTCGGCTTGACCCTGGCGCTCACTGCGGCAGGTAACCTGGCAATAGCCGATGAAATTGTCGCCGAGACCACCGATACCACCGCCGGTGGCGCCTTCGGGGTGGGCACCGGAGTCATGCTCGGCGGCGCGGCGGGTGGGCCGCTGGGCGCATTGGTCGGTGCCGGCGTGGGCTTGTTTGTCGGCAAGGGCCTGCAGACCGCCAGCGGTTTGGAAGAGCGGGCTTATGAAGTGCGTGGCGCGGAGGGGGAGAATGCAGTGGTGCGCTCGCCAACAGCCACGTTCGCCATCGGCCAGCAGGTGGAGCGTCGGGGCAATCGGCTGCACGCAGCCAATACTCCCTGAGAAAGGTTGGTTCCCTGGCTGGGCGGCGGTGATTCTGCCATTCGCTCAGCCAGGGATTGCTGCCCGCCGCCGATTGCTATTTCACGGCGAGAGTTGCCGCGTCAGCTCTGCTGCTCGGTTTCGCGCACGCGGAACCAGGCGGCATACAGCGCCGGTAGAAACAGCAAGGTCAGCGCCGTGGCAATGGCCAGACCGCCCATGATAGCTACGGCCATGGGGCCGAAGAACACGCTGCGGGACAGCGGGATCATCGCCAGAATCGCTGCCAATGCGGTCAACACGATAGGCCGGAAGCGGCGCACTGTGGCGTCGATGATGGCATGCCAGCGGTCATGTCCGGCGGCGATATCCTGTTCGATCTGGTCAACCAGAATCACCGAGTTGCGCATGATCATGCCCGACAGCGCGATGGTGCCGAGCATGGCCACAAAGCCGAAGGGTTCGCGAAATGCCAGCAGGAAGACAGTCACGCCGATCAATCCCAGTGGGGCGGTGAGAAACACCATGATCGAGCGCGAGATGCTGCGCAGTTGCAGCATCAGCAGTGTCATCACCACCAGCACGAACAGCGGTATACCATCCATGATCGATTGCTGGCCGCGTCCGGCGTCTTCCACGGTGCCACCCACTTCGAATTGATATCCGGTAGGCAGCTCGGCGAGGATCGAGTCGAGCGTCGGCATTATCTGTTGCACCAGGGTGGCCGGCTGATCCGCGCCGTGGACATCCCCGCGTACGGTAACCGTCGGCAACCGGTCGCGGCGCCAGATGACGCCTTCCTCGAAGCCGTACTCCAAGGTGGCTACCTGCTCAAGCGCCACGCTGCGCCCGTCACCGATGGGGATCGCCAGGCTCGGCAGGCTCTGCAGAGCTTCGCGCTCCTGAGTGGTGCCGCGCAAGGCAATCGCGATAAGCTCATCACCCTCGCGGAACTGGCTGACGGTGGTGCCGGTCAGCTGGCTGGCGAGAAACCCGGACACATCATCGGTACTTATGCCCAGCGCACGGGCGCGTTCCTGATCAATATTCAGATAAACCACCTTGCTGGGCTCTTCCCAGTTCAGGTGCACGTTGGCCACACCCGGGTTGTCACGGACCTTGGCGGCGATCTCGCGGGCGATACGCCGCACTTCATCGATGTGTTCACCGGAGATGCGGAACTGGATCGGATAACCCACCGGCGGGCCGTTCTCCAACCGAGAAATGCGTGTTCGGACATCCGGGAAATCCTGCTCCAGCACCTCCAGCAGCCACTGTTGCAGTTGCTCGCGTTCGTCGATCGACTTGGCCTTGATGACGAACTGGGTAAAGCGCGTCGCCGGCAGTTGCTGATCCAGCGGCAGATAGAAGCGCGGCGAGCCGGTGCCGACATAGGCAACAAAGTTGTCGATGCCCGGGTGGTCGCGCAGGCGTTCTTCCAGACGCTGTGCCTGTTCCTGGGTGGCCTTCAGCGAGGCACCTTCGGCCAGCGTCATATCCACCATCAGTTCGGTGCGCCCAGAAGGCGGGAAGAATTGTTGTGGAACCAGCCGGAACAGCAGGATCGAGCCGACGAACAGGCCCAGAGTGACGCCTATTACCAGCCAGCGATGGGATACGCACCAGTGCACTGTGCTGCGTACCCGCTGGTAGAAACGCGTGGCGTAAGGGTCATGGCCGTCCGGCTTGCCGCCGTGTTTTTTTGCATGCAGCTTCGCCATGTCGGGCAACAGGTTGTAACCCAGATAGGGCACGAAGACGACAGCGGCGATCCAGGAGACCAGCAGGGCAATGGTCACCACCTGAAAGATCGCCCGGGTGTATTCGCCCACGCCGGAAGCCGCAGTGGCAATGGGCAGGAAGCCGGCGGCGGTGATCAGTGTGCCGGTCAGCATCGGGAAGGCGGTGCTGGTCCAGGCGAAGCTGGCGGCCTTCATCCGGTCGAAGCCCTGTTCCATCTTGATGACCATCATTTCCGCCGCGATGATGGCATCGTCCACCATCAGCCCCAGCGCCAGTACCAGCGCGCCGAGGGAGATCTTGTGCAGACCGATGTCGAAGTAATTCATCACCGTGAAGGTCATCGCCAGCACCAGCGGAATCGACAGCGCGACCACCAGACCGGTGCGCAGGCCCAGGGAAAAGAAGCTCACCAGCAGTACGATGATCACTGCTTCGGCCAACACCTTGACGAATTCGCCAACACTCTCGCGTACCGCCTCCGGCTGGTCGGATACCTTGTGCAGCTCGAGTCCGACAGGCAAGGTCTCGCGCATGCGCTCGAATTCGGCTTCCAGGGTCTTGCCCAGAGCTAGAATGTCGCCGCCGGCCTTCATTGATACGGCCAACCCCAGGGCGTCCTGCTCCATGAAGCGCATCTGCGGTGCCATGGGATCATTGAACCCCCGTCGCACGTCCGCTATGTCGCCGATGCGAAAGGTGCGGTCACCGACGCGGATGGGGAATTGCTGGATCTGTTCGACCGTCTCGAACTGCCCGGATACGCGCAGGCGCACCCGTTCATTGGCTGTTTCGAAGAAGCCCGCCTCGCGCAGGGCGTTCTGCTCCTGCAAGGCTTGCTGTACTGCCGTCAGCGGCAGGCCCAGGGTTGCCAGTTTGACGTTGGACAGCTCGATCCAGATCTTCTCTTCCTGGACGCCAATCAGCTCGACCTTGCCGACGTCAGTGACCCGTTGCAGCTGGAGCTGGAGGCGCTCGGCGTAATCCTTCAACAAGGCGTAGTCGAAGCCATCGCCGGTCAGGGCATAGATATTGCCGAAAGTAGTGCCGAATTCATCGTTGAAGAACGGACCGACGATGTCCGGCGGCAAGGTGTGCTGGATATCACCGATCTTTTTCCGCAACTGATACCAGAGTTCCGGGACATCCTTGGAATCCAGGCTGTCCAGCGCAACGAAAGTGATAGTGGACTCCCCGGGACGGGAATAGGAGACGACCTGCTGGTAGACGCCGGTTTCCATGGCTTTCTGCTCAATCCGGTCGGACACCTGGCGGGCGACTTCCTCGGCCGTTGCCCCTGGCCAGTTGGTGCGGACCACCATGGCCTTGAAGGTGAACGGCGGATCTTCACTTTGCCCCAGCTCGCCATAGTACAACACACCGGCCACCGACAAGACCAGCATGAAATACAGGACAATCTGGCGGTTGCGCAGTGCCCAG
>JASJKW010000093.1:0-4679 GCA_037621305.1 Pseudomonas sp. | reverse complement strand
GGGTTCTGGTCGACGGGATCTTTGTGCACCAATACGTCAGCCTGGGGAAAACGCCGCTCTATGGCGTGGCGTACCTGTTCGCCGAGTTCGTGGGCGTCGGTCAATGGCAGATCACCGGGGAGCTCCAGGTGCAGCTGCATGAACCACTGCTGGCCGGATTCTCGGGTGCGCAGATCGTGCACGTCGATCACGCCGGGTACAGCGCGAGCCAGTGCCAGTGCTTCCTTGCGCACCTCATCGGGTAACTCATGATCCATCAGGATCTGGACGGCATCCCGCCCAATCTGCAATGCACTGAAACCGATGAGCAGGGCGATCCCGATACCGAACAGCGCATCTGCCTGGGGGAGGCCGTAATGAGCGAGCACCAGCGCGGCGATGATGCTCGCGTTCATCATCAGATCGGAGCGGTAATGCAGGGCGTCAGCGCGTATCGCCGTTGAGCCGGTGTGCCGAATCACGTGGCGCTGGAAGCTCAACAGTAACAGCGTGGCGACGATCGATGTCAGCATCACGGCGACACCGAACCAGGCCGCGTCCAGCGGGCGCGGATTGCGCAGGTGGTCGATGCCCTGATGCAATACCAGAATCGCCGAGCCTGCGACGAATACGGACTGTGCCAGACCTGCGAGGGCTTCGGCCTTGCCGTGGCCGAAGCGGTGGCCTTTGTCTGCCGGTGTCAACGCATAGGCCACTGCGACCAGGTTGATCACCGAAGCACCGGCATCCATCACCGAGTCGATCAATGATGCCAGCAGGCTCACCGAGCCTGACATGAACCAGACGACGGCCTTGAGTATGATCAGTGCGACGGCGAGTGATACCGAGGCGTAGGTTGCCAGCCGCAGCAAACGGGCATTGCGTTCATTGCGTTGCTGAGCGGTCATATCCATCATGCGCGAGCCGGCAGGCCGAGCAGAGCCAGGTGTTCTGTCTGCGGGTGATGCAGTTGCCGGGCCTGTTCCAGAGGTAATTGCAGGCCGAGGTCCTGGTACAGAATGGCTTTGAGTTTCAGTGGGTTCACTTCGCCATCCGAATCGACGGCCTGCTCCAGGCGTTCCGGGGTCAGCGTGTAGCGCTCATCCGGAAAATAAATAGCACCGGTAGTGAAGTCCACGGCAAAGGCGATCAGGCCGGGAATGACATAGAACAGCAAGCCGATGCCGTTGAGAATCGCTACGCCGGGGTCGATCTCCCCACTGATCTGGCCGCGTCGCTCGGGATAGAAAACCGATCCGCACGCTGTTAATTGGGTAACCAGTGTGGTGCTCAGCAGAATGCTGGCCAGAGCCTTCAGACGCATTTCAGTCCTCGTACATTGCAGGTGATTCAGTAACCCATCACTATACGCTGCCAGACTGATTGCGAGAACTGATGAACGACCTTCCTGTACATGCCGTGCTGGGTGAGCTCGACCAGCAATTGGCCACTCATCCCAGTGTAGTGCTTCAGGCGCCACCCGGTGCCGGCAAGACCACCCTGGTGCCCTTGGCCCTGCTCAACAGCCCCTGGCTGGCGAGACAGAAGATCATTCTGTTGGAGCCGCGCCGCCTTGCTGCCCGCGCTGCCGCTGAGCGGTTGGCGCAGATGCTGGGTGAGCCGGTGGGGCAGACCGTGGGGTATCGCATTCGTCTGGAGACGCGAGTCAGTGCCGCTACCCGCATAGAGGTGGTCACCGAAGGTATCTTGCAGCGCCTGTTACAGGCCGACCCGGAATTGGCAGGTGTCGGGCTGGTCATCTTCGACGAATTTCATGAGCGCAGTCTGGATGCCGACCTGGGTCTGGCACTCTGTCTGCAGACCCAGCAGTACCTGCGTGATGAGATACCGCTGAAGCTGTTGGTGATGTCTGCGACACTGGATGCTGCTGCCGTCAGCCGGTTGCTGGATGACGCACCGCTGGTCAGCAGTGAGGGTCGACAGTATCCGGTGCAGATCCAGTATGGCGCAGCTGTGGCGCCGGGTCAGTCGCTTGAACCGCAGCTGGAACAGATGGTGTTGCAGTCGCTGGCCACAGACAGTGGCAGCCTGCTGGTGTTTCTGCCGGGCGCGGCGGAGATCCGCAGATTGAAAACGAGGCTTGAGGATTCCCTGGCTGCCTGGTCGACGGTGGATATCGCCCCGCTGTATGGCGATCTCGACTTTGCAGCCCAACGCGAGGCGATCAGCCCGGCTGCGCCCGGTCGCCGCAAGGTGGTATTGGCTACGCCCATTGCCGAAACCAGCCTGACCATCGAAGGGGTGCGCGTGGTGATTGACTCGGGTCTGTGTCGTGAGCCGGCTTTCGATCCGGTATCCGGCATGACTCGCTTGCATACGCGCCGCATTTCGCGTGCCGCGGCCGAACAGCGTGCCGGTCGCGCCGGACGTACCGAGCCGGGTGTCTGTTATCGGCTCTGGTCTGTCGATCAACATGCCCAGCTGGCGGCCCAGAGTCAGGCCGAGATACTTCAGGCGGATCTGGCGCCGTTGGCGCTGCAACTGGCGCAGTGGGGTATCGCCGATCCGGCTGAACTGGCCTGGCTGGATAGGCCGCCTTCCGCAGCTCTGCAGCAGGGACGTGATCTGCTGGTCCAATTGGGTGCGTTGCGAACCGCAGAGCAGGGGTGGCAATTGACCGAGCACGGCAGTGCGCTGGCAACACTGCCAATGCATCCGCGACTGGCCCATATGCTGGTGCGCGGCCAGCAGTTGGGTCTGGGGCGTCAGGCCTGTCGACTGGCGGCGATACTCGGTGAGCGGGATCTGCTGCGTGGCGTGGATGATGCGGATATCAGCCGCCGGCTGGCGGCATTTGAACAGCCCCGTAATGAACCGGCGCTGGATCGTGGCGCACTGCAACGTGCGCGCAAGCTGGCCGAGCAGTGGCAGCGGCTTGTCGATCGAGGCTCTGTCACATCCTCGTTACCGGAGCCGGATAGCGAGCGCTGGGCAGGGCTTTTGCTGGCGCTGGCCTATCCGGACCGCATTGCCCAGCGTCGTGGCGATAAGGGCAGTGATTACCGTCTGGCCAATGGGCGTTCTGCCAGCTTCGTTCAGGTCGATAGTCTGCAACAGCAGGCGTGGCTGGTGATTGCCAGTCTGGGTGGGCATGCCACGCAGCGAAACGCGCGGATATTTATGGCCGCCGCCCTGGAGCCGCAATGGCTGGAGCAGTATCTGCCGGAACTGCTGCATGAGGAGCAGACGCTGGAATGGGATCCGCGCAGTGAGACGCTGATTGCCGAGCGGCAACGGCGCATCGGGGCGCTTATCCTCAGCCGGGAACCCTTGCCGGGAATTGATCCGGCGCAGCGCAGCCGTGCACTCTGCGGTGTGGTGCGTCGTCAGGGCCTGGCTTTGTTGCCATGGACGCCAGCGCTGCGCCAATGGCAGGCGCGCATCCTGTTGTTGCGCCAGCAGGATCTGCAGGAGGGGCGTGACAGCGTCTGGCCCGATCTGTCCGATCAGCAATTGCTCGATACTCTGGAAGATTGGCTGGCACCCTGGTTGGACAAGGTCAGTCGGCTGGCGCATTTTGCGGCGCTGGATCTGGCCGGCATTCTCAGCGGGCTGCTGCCATGGCCACTGCCACAACAGTTGGATGAGCAGGCTCCGACTCATTGGACGGTGCCGACGGGATCACGCATTCGGATCGATTACGGCGAACAACCGCCGGTATTGGCCGTGCGTCTGCAGGAAATGTTCGGCAGCCGGGAAACGCCGCGCATCGCCAATGGGCGGATAGCACTCAAGTTGCATCTGCTGTCCCCCGCCCGGCGGCCGGTGCAAGTCACTCAGGATCTGGCCGGGTTCTGGAGTGGCAGCTACGCCGAGGTACGCAAGGACATGCGCGGCCGTTACCCCAAGCATTACTGGCCGGAAAATCCGCTTGAAGCAGAACCAACCGCCCGCGCCAAGCCCCGCAAAGGCTGACGCCCTCGGAAACGTGGCAGCGGAGCGTGTTGTGGGAACGGTCGTGTGCGCAAAAACGTGTGTGTGCCAATTATCATGGCCTGTCTTTAAGCTCTTGCCGGCCACGCGTACAATGCCCGGCCTGTTCATCTTCGGAGCATCATCATGGACAACACCAGTCAGATACTTGAACGCAGCGCCGAGCTGTTTGCCGGCAAGCGCCTGCTGTTGGTCAACCCGCCTGCGGACGGGCTGACCAGCGAGTTGCCCGCGGACTGGCACGTCTGGACCTGGGACTACGCTGTGCAGCAGGGGCTGAATTCGCGTCTGGATCAGCAGCATCTGAGCTTTTCCCATCTGTGCCCGCAGGTCGACGGGTTGGATGCGGCGATTCTGGTGATGCCCAAGGCCATCGAGCGGGCTGAGTATGCCTTGGCGCAGATAGCACCATTGCTGAAAGCCGGTTGTCCGCTGTATCTGGTGGGGGAGAAGAAGGGCGGCGTAACCCGGGCAGAGAAATTGCTGGCGCCGTACGGCATGGCGATCGAGAAACTGGACTCTGCACGTCACTGCCAGTTGTGGCAGAGCATCGTCCAGGGTGGAATCGCTCCGTTCCAACTGAGTGACTGGCAACGCTCCATTCACCTGGTGTTTCCCGATCAGGCTGTCGATCTGGTCAGCCTGCCGGGGGTGTTCAGTCACGGTCGGTTGGATGAGGGCAGTCAATTGCTGCTGGAAGAAATGGCGCCGCTGCCCTCCGGCAAGGTGCTGGACTTTGGCTGCGG
>JASJKW010000092.1:0-9295 GCA_037621305.1 Pseudomonas sp. | reverse complement strand
GTTCTCATGCAAATTGAGCAATTGACCTGCGCCATCGGTGCCGAGCTTGTTGGTGTGAACCTGGCCGACGCTATCCATGATGATGGTTTGTTCGCGGAAATTCGTGCCCAGCTTCTCAAGCACCGAGTGTTGTTCCTGCGTGACCAGGAGTTCAGCCGCGCCGAGCATGTGGCGTTTGCCCGCCGTTTCGGCGAGTTGGAAGACCACCCGATGTTAGGCAGCGATCCGGAAAACCCGGGATTGGTACGCATCTACAAGAACCCGGAGCAGCCCAACGACCGCTACGAGAACTCCTGGCACAGCGATGCCAGCTGGCGCGAGGCCCCGCCAATGGGGTGTGTGCTGCGCTGCGTGGAGTGCCCACCGGTGGGCGGCGATACCATGTGGGCGAATATGGCGCTGGCTTATGAAAACTTGCCGAATGATATCAAGGCCAAGATAGACGGCTTGCGTGCCAGTCATAGCCTGCAGTCCAGTTTCGGTGCTGCGCTGCCGATCGAGAAGCGTCTGGCACTTAGAGAGCAGTTTCCAGATGCGGAGCATCCGGTGGTGCGTACTCACCCGGAGACTGGCGAGAAGATCCTCTATGTCAACGGGTTTACCACGCACTTCACCAATTACCACACCAAAGAGCGTGTGCGCTTCGGCCAGGATGGTAATCCCGGCGCTGCGGATCTGCTGCGTTATCTGATCAGTCAGGCATACATCCCCGAATACCAGGTGCGCTGGCGCTGGAAACCCAACAGTGTAGCTATCTGGGATAACCGCAGTACTCAGCACTATGCCGTCATGGACTATCCACCGTGCCATCGCAAGATGGAGCGTGCCGGAATCATTGGCGATAAGACTTACTGAGCGGTTTGCCCTGCACTCACCCAGGGAGCATCTGAATAGCTGTTTCGCTCATCAAATATTATTTTGGAGATATCCTCATGAACTTTCTTGACGGTCACCTCTTTGTCGAAAATCAACAACCCCTGATCATTACGGCTGCCCCTTATGCGCCATCATGGGTGCCCTCTGACTTTCCCGAAGACATTCCGGTGACCATGGCCGAGCAGATACAGAAGGCGGTGGATTGCTACAATGCCGGGGCCACAGTGCTGCACTTGCACGTGCGTGAGTTGGACGGCACAGGCTCCAAGCGCCTGTCCAAATTCAACGAGTTGATCGCTGGGGTGCGCGAAGCCGTACCAGAGATGATCATTCAGGTAGGTGGCTCGATCAGTTTTGCTCCGGAAACGGAAGGCGCTGCGGCCAAGTGGCTGAGCGATGATACGCGCCACATGCTGGCTGAACTTGATCCCAAGCCCGATCAGGTCACGGTGACGGTTAACACCTCGCAGATGAACGTTGTCGAGCACTGGGGTTACAAGGACATCCAGGGCACCTCGATGGAAGACCCGGCCGTCTACAACGCTTACAAGGAAATGACGGTGCCGGCGCAGCCGGGTTGGGTAGAAGAGCACGTCCGACGCCTGAGCGCCGCAGGCATCCAGAGTGCCTTCCAATGCTACAACCTCAATAGCTTCGAATCGGTCGAGCGGTTGATGCGCCGCGGCATCTACAAGGGCCCGCTGGTCATGAACTGGGTAGCGATCGGTGGCGGCATGGACGTCCCGAATATCTACAGTCTGGCTAACTTCATACGGGCGGTGCCGGATGGTGCAGTGGTCACAGTCGAAAGCTCGACGCGCAACGTACTGCCGATCAACATGATGGGCATTGCGATGGGCCTGCACGTGCGCTGTGGCATCGAGGATAACCTCTGGAACCAGGCGCAAACGGGGAAAATGTCTACCGTTGAACAGGTCGAGCAACTGGTGCGCATATCGCGTGAGTTCGGTCGTCCAATTGCGACTGCTCAGCAGGCGCGAGAGATCAGCAAGATCGGTGTGTTCTACGACACCGTGGAAGAGAGCCTGCAGGCCAACGAGTTCGCACCCAACCGCAATGGTGGGCAGCAGGGCTTCTTGCACAAAACCGCTCCAGCTGTTTAGCGCAGTGGGCACCCGCAGCGATTACCCTGCGGGTGCGTAATGTTCTGATTGATGCTCAGGGACGAGCGTGAGTTGGAGCTGAGAAAAGCTGTTTCACCCAGTTGATAGAAAGGGCGTCGCAATGAGTGTGCATAACGCCTCATCGCAAACTGCCACTCATGAATAACCTGCTCAAGCTTGATCCATAACAACAATAGAATTGATGAGGATATAGCATGACTGCCCACGACACTGCTGCCAGCACTGGTGGCTTAGACACGTCTGTTGGAATTCCGCGGCGCTATGCCTGGATTGTCTTTGCGTTAACGTTTGGCTTGCTGATCTCTGACTATATGTCACGCCAGGTGCTGAATGCCGTGTTCCCGCTGCTGAAGGGTGAGTGGGCGCTCAGCGATAGTCAGCTTGGTCTGCTTAGCGGGATAGTTGCGCTGATGGTGGGGTTGCTTACCTTTCCGTTGTCGATGCTGGCTGACCGCTTTGGTCGGGTCAAGAGTCTGGCCTTGATGGCGATGCTGTGGAGCTTGGCTACCTTAGGGTGTGCCCTGGCTGAAAGTTATGAGCAGATGCTTATTGCTCGTTTTTTAGTGGGTGTTGGTGAGGCTGCCTACGGCAGTGTAGGAATTGCCGTGGTGGTGTCAGTATTTCCCAGGGAAATGCGCGCCACCTTAGCCGGGGCCTTTATGGCTGGAGGCATGTTCGGCTCCGTACTGGGTATGGCTTTGGGTGGTGTGCTGGCGGAACACTTTGGTTGGCGCTGGGCGTTTGCAGGCATGGCTGTTTTTGGCCTGGTACTGGCTACGCTCTATCCGATTATTGTCAAGGAAGCGCGTATCTCGCCTAAACGCCTGAGCAACGCGGCCGGTATGGTCTCGATCAGGGCCCAGCGCCCGTTGCGTACACTGTATTCTTCCCGTTCAGTGATTGCCGCTTATATAGGTAGCGGCTTACAGCTTTTCGTCGGCGGCACGGTAATCGTCTGGATGCCGAGCTATCTGAACCGTTACTACGGCATGGGTACTGATCAGGCCGGAGGAGTGGCCGCGATTATTGTGCTGTGTAGCGCGGTCGGGATTATTGGCTGTGGCATGCTCTGTGATCGCCTGGCGCGTAATTGCCCCAGTCGCAAGATCAGCCTGGCTATCGGTTATTGCCTTGGTAGCTGTGCAATTTTGCTGCTGGCCTTTTCTTTACCTGCCGGTCCGGTACAGCTGGGGTTGATCTGCCTAGGGATGATCTTTGCGTGTGGGACCAATGGTCCGTCCAGCGCAATGGTCGCTAATTTGACTCACTACTCGGTACACGGCACTGCCTTCGCCGCCCTCACGTTGTTCAATAATTTGTTGGGAATAGCCGCTGGCCCTTTGATCACAGGCAAGGTGTCGGACGTGATAGGGCTGCAGGCGGCTTTTCAACTGGTGCCATTGATCAGCATCGCCTCGGCTGCCGTGTTTGTGTATGCCAGACGCCATTATCTCAAGGATATGCTTCGTCTGGACGGCGGCGGTCCGGCTGCACAGGATCCATGTACGCCGCAGGAGAGCAGAGCATGAGTCGTCAGTTATCTATTGAAGTGTTCTTTGACTTTGTCTGCCCCTGGTGTCTGATTGGCAAGCGCCAGCTGGAGCGTGCGTTGGCTGAGTTGCGGGCTACACAGCCCGATGTAACTGTGAACCTGACGTGGAAAGGGGTGCAGTTATTGCCCGGTATTGCTGGCGGTGGTGAGCCGTTCACCGAGTTCTACTTACGGCGGTTGGGCAGTGAACAGGCGGTGCGCCTACGCCAGGCCCAGGTGCGGGAGGCGGCGCTGTCGGCAGGGCTGATGATTGACTTTAGTGGCATTGAGCGAATGCCCAACACCGCTGATGCCCATCGTCTGCTGGCACATGCTGCCCGAGTGGGGAGCCAGGTGCAGTGTGAGGCGTTGCTGGAGCGCTTGTTTGCAGCTTACTTCCATAATGGCGAAGACCTTGGCGATACCGCCACTTTGCTGATGCTTGCCCAGGAATGCGGCTTTGCCTCTGCTGATCTGGACGATTGCCTGACTGGTGATGGCAGTCCGTTCGTTGCGGATGGCATGCCCGCCAATGGCGTGCCTCACTTTATCTTTGATCAGCATCTGGCGCTGTCTGGCGCGCAGCCTGCGCCAGTGTTGCACCGCGCCATGCTGGAGGCATTGAGCCAGGGGAGGCCGGGGCATGAACAGCATCGCGCTTGATCGCGTCAATAACCGCGTGCGTGAGTTGATGCCCGGGTTTGTCGTCAGTCTGATCGTTGCCACTGCTGCGAGTTTTCTCTCCGAGCATTACGACGTACCGGTGATGCTGTTTGCGTTGCTGCTGGGCATGGCACTGAATTTTCTTGCGGTGGACGGCAAATGCAAGGCCGGTATTGAGTTCACCGCGCGCAGCGTGCTGCGTATCGGCATCGCTCTGTTGGGGATGCGGATTACGCTAGGGCAGATTGCTGATCTCGGTTGGCAGCCTGTCGCGCTGGTGGTGGCGTTGGTGGTGGTAACCATTCTGGTGTCGGTGGCGGCGGCCCAGGCGCTCGGTTTTCAGCGCCTGTTTGGCATGCTTACCGGTGGCGCTACCGCCATCTGTGGTGCTTCGGCTGCACTCGCGTTGGCCGCGGCATTGCCCAACCATCCCCAGAAGGAGCGCGCCACACTGTTCACGGTGATCGGCGTGTCGGCGCTGTCGACCCTGGCAATGATCGTCTACCCGATGATCGCCAGTTGGGCAGGGTTGTCGCCGCAGCAGGCCGGGATATTTCTCGGTGCCACCATTCATGATGTGGCCCAGGTGGTCGGTGCTGGTTACAGCATGTCGACCGAAACGGGCGACACCGCCACTGTGGTCAAGCTGATGCGCGTCGCCATGCTGCTGCCGGTGATCGTCTGTGCCGCCATGATCACCCGTATGCAGGGGACTGACCCAACCGGCAAGCGCCCGCCGCTGCTGCCCATGTTCGCCGTCGGCTTTCTGATTCTGGCCTGTATCAACAGTACCGGCTGGGTGCCGGACTCCGTGCAGGGTGGGGTGAACGATCTATCGCGCTGGTGCCTGATCGTGGCCATCAGCGCGCTGGGGATGAAAACCCAGCTCAGGGAGCTCGCCTCCGTGGGTATCAAGCCCATTCTACTGATGGTAGGGGAAACGGTTTTTCTGGCTGGCCTGGTGCTGCTGTTGCTGCGCTGGGTGATCTAGCCATTACCCCAAGACAGTGCACAGAACAACAATCTGCAGAAGAGTAACGAGAGGTCTAGATGAACAAGATTTACCCTGATGCCCATGCGGCGCTGGCTGGTATCGCCCAGGATGGCATCACCATTGCCTGCGGTGGCTTTGGTCTGTGTGGGATTCCCGAGAGCTTGATCGCAGCGCTAGGTGAAACCGGCAAGCATGGTTTCACCGTGATCAGCAACAACTGCGGCGTAGATGACTTCGGCCTCGGCCCGTTGTTGTACAGCCGGCAGATCAGGAAGATGATTTCGTCCTATGTGGGCGGTAACAAGGAATTCGAGCGGCAGTATCTGGCTGGCGAGCTCGAGCTGGAGTTTACCCCGCAAGGCACCCTGGCTGAGAAGCTGCGGGCCGGGGGAGCTGGTATTCCGGCGTTTTTCACCAGAACCGGCTATGGCACCCTGATCGCCGAAGGCAAGGAAACCCGCCAGTTCGATAACCAGTGGTACGTCATGGAGCGTGCACTGACCGCCGACGTGGCGTTGATCAAGGCGGCCAAGGCCGATAAGGCCGGCAATCTGGTGTTCAACAAGACTGCGCGCAACTTCAACCCGCTCTGCGCCAAGGCTGGCCGGGTGTGCGTGGCCGAGGTCGAGGAAATTGTCGACGTTGGCGAGTTGGCGCCAGACGACATTCATCTGCCAGGCATCTATGTGCAGCGTGTAGTACTTAACCGCAGCCCGGAAAAACGTATCGAAGTACGTACGGTGAGGAACTGACCATGGCGTGGACTCGTGAAGAAATGGCGCAGCGCGCCGCATTGGAGTTGCAGGACGGTTTTTACGTCAACCTTGGCATTGGCTTGCCAACGTTGGTTGCCAATTACATTCCTGAAGGTATGGATGTATGGCTGCAGAGTGAAAATGGCCTGCTCGGTATCGGACCATTCCCCACCGAGGATGAGATCGATCCTGACCTGATCAATGCCGGTAAGCAAACCATCACTACCTTGCCGGGTAGCAGCTTTTTCGATAGCGCAGAAAGCTTCGGCATGATCCGCGGCGGGCACATCAATCTGGCCCTGCTCGGCGCCATGCAGGTGTCAGAGCAAGGCGATCTGGCCAACTGGATGATTCCCGGCAAGATGGTCAAGGGCATGGGAGGGGCGATGGATCTGGTTGCCGGCGTCAAGCGTGTGGTAGTGCTGATGGAGCACACGGCCAAGGGCGGAGGGCATAAAATTCTTGAGCGCTGCGATCTGCCATTGACCGGCGTTGGGGTGGTCAATCGTATCATCAGTGATTTGGCGGTACTGGATGTCACATCAGACGGTCTGTACCTGGTGGAGATGGCTCCCGGTACCAGCTTTGATGAGCTGCAGGCGGCGACCGGTTGTAACATTCTGCGCTGAGTGTCAGGCGGCACCCGATGTCCCGCCGCCGGCCATCTGAATGGGAGCGGCAGGGCTGTGTGACATCGGCTGTCGCGCTTTTCATTCGCTATCTTCAGCCAGTGTGATTTTGTTGGCGCTGCGCCAAGCCATGGGTGGCATGCCAAACTGCGCGATGAACCAGCGCGTGAAGGAGCTGGGCATCGAATAACCGAGCATATCGGCGATATCTACCAGCGAGTAGTTGGGGTTCTCCAGGTAGCGGATCACCAGATCCCGACGCACTTCGTTGATCAGATCATTGAAATTGGCCTGCTCGTTTTTCAGGCGCCGCTGAAGAGTACGCACGTTGACGCTCAGCGCTTGGGCTACCTGCTCAATGGTGGCGCGCCCCATTGGCAGCAGCAGATAAATACTTTTGCGTACCTCGAAAACCATCGAGGGCTCGCCTTTTTTCTGCAGCGAGTCGAGATAGCGCTGTGCGTGACGTGCCATGGCGGCATTGGCATGTGGGTTAGTGGCATCCAGGTCGGCAGCGGAGCAGACGATGCCATTGAACTCGCTGCTGAATTCCAGCTTGCAGCCGAAAATCCGCCGGTGTACGGCAATATCGGCCGGGGCCTTGTGAGTGAAGTTCACGCTCACTGGACGCCAGTGCGCGCCGAGCAAGGCTGAACAGAAACGGTGCATGATGCCTATTGCAAGCTCAGTGGATTGGCGACTGTACATCGCTGTGTGGGTGACTACTTCCTCGCGGATGATCACCATGCTGCCGGACTCTTCAACATAAATCGCCAAAGCTTCATTGAGCAGGTGACGGTACTCCACGATCACTCGCAAGGCATCGCGCAAGGTGTGCTGATAAACGAGTAGCAGGCTGACCTCACCGAAGTCCGATAGTTCGCGTAGTTCGGCCATGCGCAGCCCGAACGTGTCGCAGCCACTGATCCGAGCTGATTCTTCCAATAGGGCAACGGCGGTTTCCACCGGGATGCGTTGGGTGGAATCCTGGAGCTGCGCCGTGCTGAGGCCGGCTTGTGACAACAGCCTATATGGATCGAGTCCCAGGTGGCGTGAGACTTCCAGGTAGTTTGTGAGCACTGCAATAGGGGAATTTGTGGTCATTATTATTGGTTCCGTTCTTGCCAATTTACGTCTCGCCGCTATATCAAGCTATCTCTTATAGTCAAAATGTCGTGAAATGAAAAGTACTTGTTGGCTATAACAGCTGCTCTGCGCGCTCAGAAACGTAATGACGGAAGTCGAGAATGGCTTTGTCATTAAATGGCAAGTTGCTGACGCTGAATGTGAAGCGGGTAGTGGGGGTGCTCTTTAGGCTTGGACTCAAAGCGTACGGCTGATAGCCGGCGTCTCACCGAGCGTAAGGGTGCTGAAATGAAAAAACTACAAACTGACGCCACCGTTCTGATCATTCCCGGGCTGCGCGACCATGTTGCGGAGCATTGGCAGACCTTGCTGCAAGCCCGCCTGGCGAAGGTGCGTGCGGTTCCGCCGCTGCAGGTCGACAAACTCAACTGCGCAGCGCGGGTCGAGGCAATACAGGCTGAACTGGCGCAGATCCAGGGCCCCGTCATTCTGGTGGCACATAGTGCTGGCGTTCTGATGGTGGCACATTGGGCGGCCCGTTATCAGCATGATGTTCGCGGTGCTTTGCTGGCTGCACCACCGGATCTGCAGGCTATCTGGCCTGACGGATATCCCACTTCCAGTGAATTACGGGATAACGGCTGGGCGCCGTTGCCTATCGCCAGATTACCTTTCCCCAGCATCGTTGTTGCCAGTAGCAATGACCATCTGGCCAGCGTTGAAGCCGTTGCCCGGTTAGCTGACAGCTGGGGCGGCCAACTGGTGGAGGCGGGAGCGGTTGGTCATCTCAATCCCTCGTCAGGATACGGGCCCTGGCCGCAGGCCGAGGAATTCATCGCCATGCTGGATACCAAACAATAGTTTTCGCACGTTCAAGCAGGGCTCTGGTGCTGAGTGATCCGGTTTCAACAATCACCAGCAACGGAGAGTGACACCGCAAAGTGTCATGGTTTTTTTGCCACATCAAATCAAATAATAAAAAGGTAAACAGGTAATATGAATACAAAAACAATATCTGTAAGTGTCGGCTTTCGTCGAGGATTACTGGCGTCTGCTGTCATGTGCGGGCTGGGTTTGATACCGGTACAGGCATTTGAGATCGAGACCGGCAATGATGACTTGTCGATCCGCTTCGATAACACCCTGAAAATGAACTATGCACAGCGGGTGGAATCCCCCAACTCCAAACTGGCCAACTCCTGGAACAATAATGACGGCAATCGGAACTTCTCTTCCGGTAGCCCTGTTTCCCAGCGCGTTGACGTAATGACCGAGCTGGATGTGGTCTTTAAACAGGCAATGGGCTTCAGGCTCAGCAGTAACAGCTGGTATGACCATGCCTATAAGAACGTCGGCAGCGCCAACCCAGCCACGAATCAGCTCAATAATGGTACGCCTGACTCCCGGCATATCAGTGGTTACGCTGATCGCTTTTATCATGGCCCGTCAGCGGAAATTCTGGATGCCTTTGTATTCGCCAGCATGGCGGTGGGTGATGATGCCTGGCTTAACCTGAAGCTGGGCAAACATACTCAGTATTGGGGCGAGAGCCTGCTGTCCTTTGCCCACGGCAACAGCTATGGGCAGTCGGGACTGGACATTGCCAAGGCGCTGGG
>JASJKW010000091.1:0-21379 GCA_037621305.1 Pseudomonas sp. | reverse complement strand
AGCGCCGCGCAGATCATCCGGGCGCTGTTGTCGGGGTCCTTCGGCAGCAGAATGACGGTGTTCTCTTCACCCACGTTGGATTCATCCACCGCCGCGTTGGCGCAGATAAAGCCCAGTCGGTGTTCGGCAATCAGAATGCCTTCGGCTTGTTGTGGGTGTTTGAAAGCCCGTACCACGCGGCGGGATTCACGCAGAATCACTTCGATCTTGCGTGGATCCTTGTTCAGCTCCGCCGCCAGTTGCCGGGCTTCTTCACGAGGTTCGATACCGTTCAGCGACACCACCTGGCCTTCCGCTTTGGAGACGACCTTGTGGGCGATGACCAGAATGTCGCCGTCCTTGAGCACGATATCGTTACTGCGAATCGCCTTGACCAGAACATCGGCCAGGTCATCGCCGGGCAGAATATCGCCAATGCCTGCCAAGGCGGTCATGCTCAGACTCTGGGGTTGGCTCAACATGCGGGGACTCCCTGACTCATGGATCTGTGTGCTGACAATGACGGCGTTGCCTGTAGCCAGGCTGCGTCAGAATCTGTGCAGTCCGGTGGACTGGATGAGTCGATCAGGCTGGAAAAGTCAGCCGGCGTATCAATATCAAAGCGCAGCTTGGGAAGATGGATCAGGCTGCAGGTGATGCCCCGACGATGTGCGGCATTCCAGTGCTGGTCGCTGGAGTTAAGGCCGAACTGGAACGGCAGGATATCCGGCGGCGTGGTCAGCAGGGCGTTGGTGCCACGGTCATGGGCCGGGCTGATGAGTACTGACGGAACCGGCCGCGGGTGATTGATCAGGGCGCGCAGCTCGGCTTCATCCAGCTGGGCTATATCCGCGGGGATCAATAGTTGTGAATCATAGCCTTGCGCACGGCTCCACTCTGCTGCCAGTTGTGCCGCTGCGGACATGCCGGTTGAATGGCTTTCACGCAGAACCGCCGCGCCATAGCTGCTTGCCAGCTGGGCAATGGTGTCGCTTGCGGTGACCACCAGCACATTCTGTTCAGGCATGCGTTCACGGAAGAATCTCAAGGTCCGCTCGCATAGCCAGCGGGCCACTGCTGCTCGCCGGCTGGCGCCGAGCAGGGGTTCGAGACGGGACTTGGCATCAGCGAAATCCCGTACCGGGATCACCACCAGCGTTTTCATCAGCATGCCTGCTTCTCCGCAGTAAGCTGGCCTTGGGCGAACTGCAGCAGCTCGCCGGCCAGACGTGCTTTGTCGGCGGTGTTCATCATCAGGGTGTTGGTGGCCATGACGTTGATACCGCGCTCTTCAAGAGCCTGGATGTCGGCCTGGTCCTGTCGATCAATGATCAGGCCATCGATCAGGCCGGTGTAGCAGTCGGCAATGCCGAGGTTATTGCAGGTGTAGCCGGATGCGCTGAGCATGCGATCGGCAGGGCCTTTGATGGTTGCGCCACCGATTAACGGAGAGACTGCGATCTTCACCGCATTGGACAGGGCGAATGCCTGCACCAGGCCCGGTACGGCGAGGATAGGGCCGATACTGACAATCGGATTGCTTGGCGCAATGACCAGTAGATCCGCCTCGCGAATGGCAGCCAGGGCTTCGGGTGTCACCGTGGCGCGCTCAAGACCATCCAGCTGGATTTCCAGAATCTCGGGCTGGCATTGTTCGCGGACAAAATACTCCTGGAACGACAGCCAGCCCTGGGGTGTTCTGATCCGGGTCTGTACGCGATCATCGGTGGGCAAAACGATATTGCTCTGCACACCAAAGGACTCAGCAATCCGCCGGGCGATAACGCTGGGGCGGATACCTTGCTTGCGCAGGTCAGTGCGCATGATATGGGTCGCCATATCCTGATCACCCAGATACATCCAGCTGTCACACCCCAGGCGTTTCAGGCCATCAAGTACACGGTTGCTTTCATCTGCCAGGCCCCAGCCTTTGTCGCTGTCGATCCGGCCTGCCAGGGTATAGGTCAGGGTGTCGATATCCGGCGATACCCACAGCCCGTGAAACTCCTGGTCATCGGCGATGTTGCCTATGATGCTGAGCTGGCCGGGCTCACAAATGGATGCCAGGCCGACCGCGAGCTTGGCACCGCCGACCCCGCCGGCAAGCAGGGTGATACGCGGCCGGGGACTGTTCACAGCGCTGCTCCGGCATAGCGTGGTGCGGCCGGTGTGGCCTCGGGGGCATCGTAAACGGTGATGTGACGGTACAGGGTGTTGCGCCGAACCGGCTGGCGCCGCATGTTGCGCATGATCTGAACGAAGCTCTCCGGATGCATTTCCTGGCCATGTTCAGCGCCTGCCGCCCGGGAAATGCTTTCATTCATCAGGGTGCCGCCGAGGTCGTTCACCCCGGCGGTGAGCATCTGCTGGGCCAGCTCCGGCCCCAGCTTGACCCAGGACGCCTGGATGTTATCGATCCAGCCGTTGAGCATGAGACGGGCGACCGCGTGCATGCGGATATGCTCCAGCCGGGTCGGGCCTGGTCGCACACCGGTGTGCTCCAGATACAGCGGCGTCTTGTGATGGATGAACCCCAGTGGCACAAACTCGGTAAAGCCGCCGGTTTCCTTCTGGATATCGCGCAACAGGGCCAGGTGCGCCGCCCAGTGTTCGGGGCCATCGATATGGCCGTACATGATGGTGGAGGTGGTGGGTAGCCCCAGCTTGTGCGCGGTTTTGACAATTTCCACCCATTCCTCGGTGGTCAGCTTGTCGCGGGTCAGCTGCTTGCGGATGGTGGTGTCGAGGATCTCTGCCGCTGTGCCGGGCATCGAACCCAGGCCGTGGTCGATCAGGTCCTGAATGAATTCGGCATAGGACATCTTGCTTTTGCGCGCGCCAAACCAGATTTCAAAGGGCGAGAACGCGTGGATATGCATATCCGGCAGTTTGGCTTTGATCGCCTTGAGCATGTCGCGATAGAAATGCCCGGGAATATCCGGGTGCAAGCCGCCCTGGATACAGACTTCGGTTGCGCCTCGGTCCCAGGCCTCTTGAGCTCGCGCAACAATTTCATCCAGATCAAAGAACTCGGCATCAGGGTCGTCCTTGCGCTTGGCGAAACTGCAGAAGCGACAACCCATGTAACAGACATTGGTGTAGTTGATATTGCGATTGATGACGAAGGTAACTGTATCGCCGACACTGGCGCGTCTAAGTTGGTCAGCACAGGCTGTCAATGCGTCCAACTCAGGCCCTTCGGTATGAAACAGGGCAATAGCGTCCGCTTCGTTAAGTTCCTGGCCCGCCAATACATTCTCCAGAATAGTCCGTACTGCTATGCCAACGCCTGGTTGGTAAAGTTCTTTTACTGACTCATGTAAAGCAATGTTTCCTGACACTGATATGTTCATTGCGGAGTTCCTCATGACAGGCATTGTTGTAGTGCCAGACCGTCAGCGCGGGCGATAGCGGATAAACGGGGAGCGATCTCTCCAGCAAAGAAGTGGTGAGGACGTTCCAGATAGCTGGGATATACCGCCAGGCGCTCTTCGAGGCCGTAGCCGCAGTCCGCTGTGGCACTGCGGAGTGACTCTATCTGCGGCCAGGCGCGTTCCGGATTGATATGGTCGATGGTCAATGGGGAGACGCCACCCCAGTCGTTGATGCCGGCAGCGATATAGGCTGCGAACCGGCTTTCCAGATTAGGTGGTGCTTGCAGGCTGATGGAGGGATCAAGCAGCAGACGGGCCAGGACCAGGGTGCGGACCATGTCGTCCAGGCTTGGCTCGGGATGGCCGGCCATTGCGGTGCCGGGCTTGGCCCGGAAATTCTGCACAATGACTTCCTGGATATGGCCATGCTCGCGATGCAGATTGTTGATGGTCATCAGGCTGTCGACGCGCTCTGCCCAGGTTTCACCTATGCCGATCAGAATACCGGTGGTGAAAGGCACACCCAGGCGGCCAGCACGCTCCAGGGTGCGGATACGCTGCACCGGGACTTTGTCGGGGCAGGCATAATGGGCGCCGCCCTTGGCGATCAAACGGCGGCTGACATTCTCCAGCATCATGCCCATGCTTACGCTGTGTGGCTTGAGGAGTCGGATATCCGCTTCGGAGAGGGTCCCGGCATTCACATGGGGCAGCATGCTGCTTTCGCTTATTACCATGGCGCAGACTTCGGCCAGGTAGCTGATCATGCTGGTATGCCCCTGGCGGGCCAGTGCGGCCTGTGCTTCCGGGTAACGCAGCTCGGGTTTTTCGCCCAGACTGAACAACACTTCCTTACAGCCCATGCGTTCACCGTCGTGAACAATCTGCATAACTTCAGCAGGTGTCATCAGACGTGCATTAGGGGAGTCCGGCTTTTGAACGAAGGTGCAATAACCGCAATCATCACGGCACATATTGGTAAGTGGAACGAACACCGCCCGTGAATAAGTCAGAGCTTTGCCCCAATGCACATCACGAATGCCAGCCGCTTGTCTGGCCAGTTCGGTAAATTCGTTATCGGGCGCCTTTTCAAGCGCTAGTGCCTGTGAACGGGTCAACATAATGACCACTGCCTCCGTTATTTTTTTTGTGGAGTCTTAGATATGTTTTACCAGTCGGTAAAAAGAGAGTAGGCCATATTTTCCCGAATGGTCAAACTTTTAATGACGGCAGACTCAATTATCTTTGGCGAGAATATTTCGAGGTGTCTGGAATGCACCTTTGCTTCCAGAGAGTGGGGAAGTTATTTGACGATGAGAGTGCAGGGCGGGGGGTAGAGATTGCTCTTTCCAGGAGCAAGTCAATATCAATATAGTAGCGCGACAGGGCTATCTACTCGCGGGGATTCTGACTTTCCGGTGTTGCCGGTTATCACGTTGCCGCGGCGGCGGAGCTGTACAGCGCCACCTGACGAAAGAGTTCCGGCTCGCCCAGATCCGGCCAGGTCTGACCGCTGAGGGTGGTGACCCTTCGATAGCGGGGATGCTGCAGATCACGCACCCGTGAATCCGCGATCAGCACGTCATTGGCGCGACCTGGGAAGTGATCGAGGAAGTCGTGGTTATCCTGGTCGTACAGCACATCGGCGGCGAAGATCAGATCGAGCTCGCCCGTGACGGCAAAGTAGTCATCAGCCAGGTCGATGCTCAGGCCGTTTAGCTGTGCATTCATCGCGCTGGCCAGACGTGCGGGGTGATCCAGATCACAGGCGATGCTCTGCCGAGCACCGGCGGCGCTGCAGGCCAGCGCGACTATCCCCGAGCCGGCTCCGAAATCCAGCACCCGTTTGCCACGCACCTGATCAGGATGATCGAGAATCCAGCGCGCCAGGGCCAGGCCGCTGCCCCAGCAGAATCCCCAGTAAGGCGGTTGTTCCAGCAGGCGTTGGGTTTCATCGCTGGCAAAGGCGCGATCCAGATTGGCAGGATCGAGTAGCCACAGCTGCAGCTCGGGCAGGTCGGGGAGGGTGCTGGCGCTCAGCTGAGCATCTGGCAGAATCTGCTGCAGCGTGTTTTGCAGAGCGTCGATCGAGCCGAGTGCGGACATGACTGAGTACCTTGGCGGAAAAGCCGCCATTGTAGCGTGCCGGTGCGATATCGGTGAATCGGTTGGATGGGTGTTGATACCGGGGCAGGGTGCGACAATAAGTGGCAGGTTAACATTGGTTTACTTTAATAACCCCCTGTCAGCGAGTATGCTATGGGCCTTCTAAAAACCCAGCATGGCCGCAGCGCGGCTGCTGTTCAGACCTTTACTGGATCCGAGCATGTATTGTCCCTTTTGTGGCGCCAATGACACCAAGGTAATTGATTCCAGACTGGTGGCGGATGGTGGCCAGGTGCGTCGCCGGCGTGAGTGTCTCGCCTGTCAGGAACGTTTCACCACCTTCGAAACCGCTGAATTGGTGTTGCCACGGCTCATCAAGCAGGACGGTCGGCGTCAGCCGTTCGATGAGGACAAGCTGCGGGCCGGTCTGCTGCGCGCGCTGGAAAAACGCCCGGTCAGTGTCGAGCAGATCGAGGCGGCGCTCGGTCGTATCAAGCATCAGCTGCGTGCCACCGGCGAGCGCGAGATCAAGGCGATGGTGGTCGGCGAGATGGTCATGGCCGAGCTCAAACAGCTGGATGAAGTGGCCTATATTCGCTTTGCCTCCGTTTACCGGCGTTTCCAGGATCTCAATCAGTTCCGCGAGGAGATCGACCGTCTGTCCCGAGGCGAGCCGGGCGAACCCGATGCCTGAGGAGTCTGCTGACCGACGTCTGATGGCCCGGGCCATTCAATTGGCCGCCAAAGGGATATATACCACCGAGCCGAACCCGCGTGTGGGCTGTGTGCTGGCGCGCGATGGTGAAATTGTCGGTGAAGGCTGGCATGTACGTGCAGGTGAAGGCCATGCGGAAGTCAACGCCCTGGCTCAGGCTGGCGAGCGGGCCTGCGGCGCGACAGCCTATGTCACTCTGGAACCCTGCAGTCACTTCGGCAAGACGCCGCCCTGCGCAGATGCCTTGATCAACGCCGGTGTCAGCCGGGTGGTTGCCGCCATGCAGGACCCCAATCCCCAGGTTGCCGGGCAGGGGCTGGCACGTTTGCGCGCTGCCGGCATCGAAGTCGATTGCGGGCTGCTGGAAAGCGATGCGCGTGACCTCAATCCCGGATTTATCAAACGCATGCAGCAGGGGCTGCCCTGGGTGCGCCTGAAACTGGCGATGAGTCTGGATGGCCGTACGGCGATGGCCAGCGGTGAAAGCCAGTGGATCACCGGACCGCAGGCCCGCGCTGATGTGCAGCGCCTGCGTGCCCGCAGTGGTGCGGTCATCAGTGGTGCCGACAGCGTGTTGCTGGACGATTCGGCGCTGACCGTGCGCGCTGTCGAGCTGGGGCTGGATGCCGAACTGGCGCAAGCCGCAGCGGCAAGACAGCCGCTGCGGGTGCTGGTCGATGGTCGTCTGCGGGTGCCCTTGCAGCAGCGCCTGTTCCGCGAAGCCGGCCCGGTGCTGGTGGCCTGTACTGATCCGCAGCAGCGCGCAGCGGATTATCTGGCGCAGCAGATAGAGCTGCTTACGCTGCCTGGCGCGGAGGGCAAGGTGGATCTTGCTGCCCTGTTGCGCGAATTGGCGCAGCGTGGCTGTAACGAGGTGCTGGTGGAGTCCGGTGCCGGCTTGGCTGGTGCCTTCTGGCGTGCCGGCCTGGTGGATGAGTTGATTGTGTATATGGCGCCAAGGCTGCTGGGTAGCCGGGCGCGACCGCTGTTGGAACTGCCTTTCGATGAGATGGCCGAGGCCATGGATCTCGATGTGACCGACATGCGGGTTATCGGCGGTGATTGGCGGATTACCGCGCGACCGGTTTTTTCCTTCCGAGAGTAACAATCCATGAGCGCAGTAGAGGTAGCCCTGCTTTTGATGGCCTTCCTGGCCATTCTTGGCGTCATTTTTGAAGAAGTAACCCACATCAGCAAATCCATGGTCGTGTTGTTCTTCGGCACGCTGGCCTGGGTGGTGTTGTTCATCGCTGCGCCGGATGACGCTTTTCGGTTACGTGTGCAGGAGGCGTTCAATCACAATATTCTGGATATCGCGGGGTTATGGCTGTTCCTGATGGCGACAATGACCTTCGTTGCCTATCTGAACAAGAAGGGGCTGATCGACAGCGTCATTTTCAAGATTCTGCCCAGGCGTATAAGTGAACGAAAGCTGCTGTTCCTGACGGCTCTGTTCTGCTTTGTGTTTTCCTCCTTTGCCGACAATATCACTGCCACATTGGTATCCATGGCGCTGGTGCTGAGTTTGAAGCTGGAGTTGCGCAAAGCGCTGCGCTTCGCCACCCTGGTGGTGTTCTCGGTCAACTCGGGCGGGGTGGCGATGATCACTGGGGATGTCACCACCTTGATGATCTTCCTCGCCGGTAAGGTGGAGATCACCCAGCTGCTGCTGTTGGCGATTCCGGCGCTGGCTGCGGTGCTGTTGCTGGCCGGTCTGCTGTCCGTCGGCATGAATGATGTGGTGGTCATCGACCGAGGTTCCAGGGTGCATTCTCAGCGCACCGGACGTATGGTCGCGCTGGTGTTTTTCCTGACCATCTTCGCCACCATCCTTGGCAGCTTGCTGTTTGATATACCGCCTACGCTGACGTTTCTCGCGGGTTTGTCGGTAATGTTTCTGTTGGCGCATCATCTTGAGGAGGACGTCATGCATGATCCTATCCTCGAATATATCCGTGCCATCGAGTTCGAAACGCTATTGTTCTTCCTCGGCATTTTGCTGGTGGTGGGCATGTTGCAGTTCATCGGTGTACTCGGCAGCCTGACCGTGCTGTATGACGTGATGCCGACGCTGTTGGCCAACTTCCTGATGGGCCTGCTGTCGGCCTTGATTGACAACGTGCCGCTGACCGCTGCCCTGCTCAAATCCGACCTGGAAATGAGCGTCGCTGAATGGATGGGACTGACTTATGCTGTCGGTGTAGGTGGTTCCCTGCTTATAATTGGCTCCGCAGCCGGGATCGTGGCCATGAGCAAGTTGCCGGGACTGACCTTCATGTCCTACTTCCGTTGCTTCGGCCTGCTGTTGTTCGCCTTTATTTTCGGCTTCCTGGCGGTGTTCGCTGTGGGCCAGCTGATCACGCCCTGATAATGCACACGTAACCGAGGCAATCATGTTTACCGGGATAATCGAAGCAGTTGGACAGGTCCAGACTCTGCAGCCGCGCAGCGGAGATGTGCGGGTCTATGTAAAGACTGGCAAGCTGGATCTGGACGACGTCAAACTGGGTGACAGTATTGCGGTCAACGGCGTATGCCTGACCGTTGTCGAGTTGCCCGGCGACGGTTTCTGGGCGGATGTCAGCCAGGAAACCATGCGCCGCAGCGCCTTCACCGAACTGGTGGTGGGCAGTCGGGTGAATCTGGAAAAAGCCCTGACCGCGACCACGCGGTTGGGCGGCCATCTGGTCAGCGGCCATGTCGATGGTGTCGGCAAGGTATTGTCGCGCACCGAAGAGGCCCGCTCGGTACGCTTTCGTATCGAAGCGCCTGCCGCGCTGGCCCGCTACATCGCTGAGAAGGGCTCGATCACTGTCGATGGCACCAGTCTCACCGTCAACGGCGTGGATGGCGCTATCTTCGAGCTGAACATCGTCCCCCACACCCTGCAGGAAACGGTCATGGGCGACTATCAGCAGGGGCGTCCGGTGAATCTGGAGGTCGATGTGATTGCCCGTTATCTCGAGCGCCTGCTGTTGGGTGACAAGGCTGCCGAATCTGGCGCCGCTCCCGGTATCAACATGGCATTTCTTGCCGAAAACGGCTTTTTGAAGTCCTGAGCAACGCGCCCAGGAGGGCCGTATGAAACTGAACACTATTGAAGAACTGATTGAAGATATCCGCGCTGGCAAGATGGTCATCCTCATGGATGACGAGGATCGCGAGAACGAAGGTGATCTGATCATGGCTGCCGAGGCCTGCAAGGCCGAGGATATCAACTTCATGGCCCGCTACGGCCGTGGTCTGATCTGCATGCCGATGAGCCTGGAGCGTTGCGAGCGACTCAAGCTGCCGTTGATGGTGCAGCGCAATGGCTCGGGGTTCGGCACCAAGTTCACCGTCTCCATCGAAGCTGCCGAAGGCGTTACCACCGGCATTTCTGCCGCCGATCGCGCGCGCACCGTGGAAGCCGCCGCAGCAGTTGATGCGGTAGCCGAGGACATTGTCAGTCCAGGTCACATCTTTCCGCTGATGGCGCAGCCCGGCGGCGTGCTGGCCCGTGCCGGTCACACCGAAGCGGCCTGCGATCTGGCACGCATGGGTGGCTTCGGCGAGTCCGGCGTCATCTGCGAAATCATGAATGAAGATGGCAGCATGGCGCGCCGTCCAGAGCTGGAAGCCTTCGCCGAAGAGCACGGCTTGAAGGTTGGCACCATCGCCGATCTGATTCACTACCGTCTGCTCAACGAGCGCACCGTACAGCGCGTTTCCGAGCAGCCGCTGGATACCGAACTGGGTACCTTCAACCTGGTGACCTACAAGGACAGCCTGGAAAATGCCGTACACCTGGCACTGACCCTGGGCGACATCGAGCCGGAAGAGCCGACTCTGGTGCGAGTGCACAACATGGACCCGCTGCGCGACCTGTTCATGGTCAAGCAGCCGGGTCGCTGGAGCCTGCGTGCGGCCATGGCCAAGCTGGCTGAACAGGGCAACGGCGTGGTGTTGCTGCTGGGCAATCAGATGGAAGGCGACGAACTGCTGCATCACGTACAGCAATTGAGTGGCGATGAGCCGGCAGTACGGCGTCCGACCACCTACAATACTGTAGGTGCAGGCTCGCAGATCCTGCGTGATCTGGGTGTACGCAAGATGCGGCTGCTATCGCTGCCGATGCGCTTCAATGCCATATCCGGGTTCGACCTGGAAGTAGTAGAATACCTGCCCTGCGAATAAACGCATTGGATTCACGGCGGCGCCTGTGCGCGCCACCGGTTCTTTAAGAGAGATTGATATGACTGCTATCCGTACCATCGAAGGCGACTTCATCGCTGCACAGGGTCGTTATGCCCTGGTTGTCGGCCGTTTCAACAGCTTTGTGGTTGAAAGCCTGGTCGACGGCGCTGTCGACACGCTCAAGCGTCACGGGGTCAAGGAAGCCGACATCACCATAGTGCGCGTTCCCGGTGCCTTCGAAATCCCGCTGATGGTGCGCAAAGTGGCCGATCTGAAGCAGTTCGACGCGATCATCACCCTGGGCGCGGTCATCCGTGGCGGCACGCCACACTTCGAATACGTCGCCGGTGAGTGCGTCAAAGGTGTGGGTGCAGTGTCTCTGGACACCGGTGTCCCGGTTGCCTTCGGCGTGCTGACAGTCGACAGCATCGAGCAGGCCATCGAACGCTCCGGCACCAAGGCCGGCAACAAGGGCGCCGAAGCGGCGCTGTCAGCAATCGAAATGGTCAGCGTGATCAAGCAGCTGGAGGCTTAAGTGGCCGACCACGACGCGAAACCCAAGCGCAGCGGCGGACAATCCCGCAATGCCATGCGCCGCAAGGCGCGCAGCCTGGCGTTGCAGGCCCTGTACTCATGGCAGATGGCAGGTCAGTCGTTGACGGATATCGAGGCGCAATTGCGCAGCGATGTCGAGTACGAGTTCGATAGCGCTGACGGTGCCTATTTCCGCGAGCTGTTCCATGGTGTGCCGCAGAACCTTGATGAAATAGATGATCATCTGGCCCAGGTGCTGGATCGGGGGATTAACGATGTTGATCCCATCGAGCTGGCCATCTTGCGTATCGGCGTCTTTGAAATGACCCGTCGCGTCGACGTGCCCTACAAGGTGGTGATCAACGAAGGCATTGAAATGGCCAAGATCTTCGGTGCTACCGATGGCCATAAATATGTCAACGGCATCCTCGACAAGCTGGCTCCCCGCCTGCGCAGTGCCGAGGTGAATGCGTCCCGCAGGGGGCGTTGAGTCACGGCAGGGAGGCAGCCGCCATGCCGCTGGGTGAGTTTGGATTGATTGGTCAGTACTTTCAGCGCGCAGCGTTGGAGCAGGCAGGCCGGCATTCCGCAGTCGCCCTCGGCATTGGTGACGATGCTGCCTTGCTGAAGCCCACGCCGGGCTGCCAATGGGTCATATCCACTGACAGTCTGGTGCAGGGTGTTCATTTTCCCGAACAATATTCTCCCGCTGATCTGGGCTATCGCGCCCTGGCCGTGGCTGTCAGTGATCTGGCGGCCATGGCCGCCAGGCCGGTGGCATTTACCCTGGCGCTGACCCTTCCCGAGGTGGATGAATCCTGGCTGCAGCGTTTCTCTGATGGCCTGGCCGAGTGCGCCGCTGATCATCGCATCAGTCTGATTGGTGGTGATACCACCCGCGGTCCCTTGAATATCGGCATCAGCGTTTTCGGCGAAGTGTTGTCGGGGCGCGCTTTGCGGCGTTCCGGTGCGCAACCCGGGGATCTGCTGTGCGTCGGTGGCCCCGTGGGCGAGGGCGCTGCAGGCCTGGCGGTGGTGCTGGGGCAGGCTCTGCCGGAGACACTATTAGCCTGCGACCGGGACTACCTGACTGGCCGCTTCTGGCGCCCGCGAGCCCAGTGTGAGCTGGGTGTTGCGCTGGCCGGTGTGGCTACGGCCGGCCTGGATATATCCGATGGCCTGCTGCAGGATGCCGGCCATCTGGCCCGTGCCAGCGGGCTGGCGCTGCATGTGCGCAGCGCTGATCTGCCTCATTCCCCGGCTCTGCAGGCGTGGCCGGCGGCTCAGCAGCTGGATTGGATGCTGCGCGGCGGAGATGAGTACGTATTGCTGTTCACGCTGCCGCCAAATCAGACTGCGTTGCTGGAGCAGTGGCGCGATCAGGGCTGGTCGGTCAGTGTCATCGGTGAGGCTGTCACCGGAGCGGGTGTCTGGCTGGATCAGCAACGGGTCGGCGGGGCTGACGGTTACCAACATTTCAAGGAATCCACGCATGGCTGAGTCTCGCGAGCCAACACCGGCATCGGTATGGCGCAACCCGATTCACTTTCTGGCCTTCGGTTTCGGCAGCGGCGCATTGCCAAAAGCGCCTGGAACCTGGGGTTCGCTGGTGGCCCTGCCTTTTGTGCTGTTGTGGCAACAATTGCCGCCGGGTGGTTATGCGCTGGTGCTGGTGCTGAGCACTTTGCTGGGCATCTGGTTGTGTCATCGCACGGCCGCCGATCTGGGCGTGCATGACCACGGCGGTATCGTCTGGGACGAGTTTGTCGGCGTATGGATTACCCTGTGGCTGGCCCCTCCCGGCTGGCTATGGCTGGTGGTGGGGTTTCTGCTGTTTCGCCTGTTCGATATCTGGAAACCCTGGCCGATCGGCTGGGCGGATCGGCATGTCAGTGGCGGGCTGGGTATCATGCTTGATGATATTCTGGCTGGCATCATGGCCCTGCTGGTATTGCTGGCGTTGGCCGAATTGCCGGGTCTGGTATAAAACCCGGCATCAATCCGGGCACATCGGCGCTGACTGCCATGCGCATGTGCTGTTAAGATAGCTGCCCTCTATATCAGCGTGGTCGGACAGGAGACAGCGTGCCAGTCACCTTTGTTGCGTCATCCCAATTACCCACCAAGTGGGGCATTTTTACCATGCACGGCTTCCTCGAACCCGGTACGGGCAAGGAACACGTGGTGTTGACCATGGGCGAGGTGGGCGACGGCCAGCCGGTACTCGGGCGCCTGCATTCAGAATGCCTTACTGGCGATGCCCTGTTCAGCCTGCGCTGTGACTGCGGTTTCCAGCTGGAAGCGGCGCTGAAGGCAATTGCCGATGAAGGGCGCGGCGCCTTGCTGTATCTGCGTCAGGAAGGTCGTGGCATCGGTCTGATGAACAAGATCCGGGCCTATCACCTGCAGGACGGTGGTGCCGATACGGTGGAAGCCAACGAGCTGCTCGGCTTTGGTGCAGACCAGCGCGATTATGGGATCTGCAAACCTATGCTGGCGTATCTGGGCATCACCGGCCTCAAGTTGCTGACCAACAACCCGCGCAAGGTCAAGGCGCTGGAAGACTTCGGCATTACCGTGGTCGAACGTATCCCGCTGAAGACCGGCCTGAACCCCTTCAATCGCAACTACCTGGCAACCAAGGCCGGCAAGCTTGGCCATCTGCTGGGAACCATTCATCAGGCCGAGGCAGAATGATGCTCGATACCCGCCTTCACTGGCAGGCAATGCGGCGCAACTGGCGCATGCAGTGCGCTGCATCGCTGATTCTGCCGATCGCCGTGGTCTGGTTCTTTCATGACCGCCAGGGGGCTTACCCAGAAGCCGCAGTGCCGCTGTTCATCGCCGGTCTGCTCACCCTGTTGCTGAGTGTCTGGCGCTTCCGGCACTTTCGACAGGCGGTCATCGCCGCTGACGCGCAGCAGGATGACGCCTCGGCCGAGCAGGCCTGGACCCGTCTGCATCATCAACAGCTGTTGGGACTGACCAACGCCAAGCTGCCCGGCTGGGTCGGCATGCTGCATTACGTCTGCACCCTGGAATTGACGCCGCTGATCCTGCTGGTACTTGCCAGCCAGGGAGCGATGCTGCTGTATCGGCCGCCGAGCGCTCGTTTCAGTTGATGCGCTGCTGGCTGGGCTGCTGATTTCAGCTTGCCCAGCCCGCCCCGTCCTAAACCATCTCCATAAAATCCAGCGCCCCTTGCTGGCGGATCACCCGGCGATGATTGGCCCAGAGTTCGGCTATGCGTTCCCGGTTGAGCTGCTGGCGGTCGAGCAGTACGCGCGTGTTGAGCTCGCCCATGGGCCGGGCGCTGGGGACCTTGCTGAAGACGAACTGGTTGCTGATCAGCTCCAGGAAGGGACCGGCCTTGCTGGTGGGCATGATGAAGATCAGTTGCAGCCCGAGGGTTTCGGTCAGGTAGTTGATGACCTCCCTTGAGCGGGTTTCATCCATGTGCATGAAAGCCTCATCGACAATCACCATACGCAGATGGCTATCGCCGTCGTTGAAGCGAAAGGCGCTGGTGACGGCTGCGGCGCGGATGATGTAGGCGGGGGTTTCCAGCTGGCCGCCGGAGCCGGTGCCGTATTCGCTGAGACGGATGGCCGCCTTGCCTTCGGGGTGCTTGAGAATATCGTAGCGGCGATAGCGACGATAATCACTGATACGCTCCAGTTCACGCAGCGCTTGTTGTTCCTCGCCGTCGAGTAACAGACCGAGCAGCTGGTCGCGCACCTTTGCCCCTTTGTCTGACAGGCTGGCATCAAACAGGCTGGCGCCATCTCCCAGATTGGGCATCTGGGTGACTTCGCGGAAGAACTCCCAATACTCCTTGTACTCCGGCACCCAGCTCCATTCGAACTGGAAGCCCTCGCGATCCGCGCCGAAGCGATGATGCTCCAGCTCGCTGTTGAGCCCTTCCAGAGTGCGTCCGCCATCATTGATTGCCTGATGGATCTCATGGCACAGGTCGCTGATGAAGGTGGTGTTGAAGCTGTCGCGCAGCTTGCCGAGCTGCTCCTGTTTTTCCAGCAGTACGTTGTTGCGCAAGCGGTTGTGCAGGTTATCGAGCTGCTGGCGTAATGCGCAGACATGCTTGAAAAAGTCCATGTGGTGCAGTTCGGCAGCGGTGTCGTGCAGCACATGGTCGGTCGGTTGCGCCTGTTGGTTGTATTCCTTCAGGCCGCTATCCAGCGCGATGGCGAGTTTATACAGCGTATCGGTCAACGCCTGGCTGTCGGCAGCGAAATCGAACTCGCTTGCCGCTTGGGCAAGCCGCGTGTCTATCTGCTCCAGGTGCTGCTGTGGGTCTATGCCCGTGACCAGCGCGGCGGCATCCAGCAGATAGCGTTCCGCGTTGTCGCGCTTATCCTGCAGCGCCTCGCCATCATCGGCTAGCTTACGTACCTTTTCAGTGACTTGCTTGAGCTGCAGGTTCAGTTCACCGGATTCGTTCTGCAGCTGCTTCTGCTGTTCCTTCAGCTCTTCATGGCGCTGGTTGACGCGCTGCAGTTCGTTTTCCATATCCTGATGGGCGGAGAGGTCCAGGCTTGCCAGTTGTTGCTCCACTTCGCGCAACTGCTGCTGGGCTTCCAGCAACAGCTTGGCGCGGGCTGCATAGTCCAGCGGCTTAATGCGCTGTAGCGCTGTGCCGAGGCTGTGCAGGCTGTCGCTGAGCTGTTGATGGCTCTGACGCAGCACCTGTTGTTCGGCGAGCAGCCCTTGCTGGGCCAGCAGATTGCGTTCGCGGGCGGCCGCGCCGAATACCAGTTGGCTGTCATCGATATCGCAGCGGAACATGGCGTAGCTACCTGAGCCCATGCCTTCGCTGGTGATACCGCGGCGCGTCTGGCGCAGGCTTTCGGCGTCCTTGACGCGGACCACGTTGCCATAGGAAGCGTGCAGGTAGTATTCGGCGATGCGATGGCTGAAGCGCATGGCGTGGATGATCGAATCGTCCGGCAGGTTGAGCCTTTCGGCATCCTGGCGGGCCTTGTCACCCTGAATAACCCTGGCACGGTTGCGCTCGCGGCCACTCAATTGACGGACGATGCGAATGGCCTCGGCCTCGAAGGCCGGTTCGACCAGAATGCCGTAGCGCGAACCACCGATATAGCCTTCGATTGCCATCTGCCAGTCGGAATCGATCACGTCGACATAATCGCAGAGCACCCGCGGATCAGCTTGCGGACAGTGCTGGCGGATGGCTGCAAGAGCGTCTTCGACATAGCCGGGGTAGGTGACACGGCTATCCTGCAAGGCTTTGATCTGCCGCTCGGTTTGGCTGATCTGCCGATCCAGGGTATTCGATGCGGCGAGGCGCTCCTGGCGCAGGCGGTCGACCCGCTGTGCCAGGTTGTCACCCTCGGCAGTCGGTTCGTTGAGCAGAGCCGCCATCTGGTTGTGCTCGTGTTGTTGGGCGCGGATTGCGTCCAGACCGGCATCCAGCGGCGTAAGATCTATCCAGTCTTGCGCCAGCAGCTGGTTGAGTTCGGCAACCGGCTGCTTTTCCGCTACCAGCACCGCATCGGCGCGCTCTTGCCAGTGCCGACTGTTCAGCTCCGGCAGCTCGGCGCTCAGCCCGCCTCTGGTCAACTGCTGAATGCTGCGCACGGCCTCGACGTTGAGGTCGCGCTGGTGCGCCTGTTCCAGCAGGGGCGCCACGCCCTGTTGCAGTTGATCGGCGAGTTGCTGGTGGCGGGCCTCCAGTTGGTCTTTGCTTTGCAAGGCGGGAATGCCTTGCCGGCGGGCTTCCAGCTGTACCAGTTCCTGATGGGCCTGGGCGGTGCGCTGATCATTCAGGCGTTGTTGTTCATTCAGCGTGTCGCGTCTGCCATCGAGCTCCTGCTGTTGCTGTTTGCCATGCAGATAGGTCTTCTGGTTCTTGTTCCAGGACTGAGCCGCGGCGGCATAATCCAGCCCGGTGCGCTCCAGCCAGTTATCCAGATAGCGGTCGGCCTGACTGCGGGATTGCTCCAGCAGATGGACACTGTTGCGGACCCGCGCGGCTTCCTGTTCCATGCCGTGCACGGTGCGCAGCAGTTCGCGGATACGCTTGATGGTGTCACCGAATTCGCGCGCCTCCAGTACTTCCCCGGCAACAAACTGGTCGATGGAGCGTACCGGTTTATAGGCCATGAAGTTGGCGAAGGTGCGCGCGGCGTTCTTTGCCTCGCGAATGGATACCGCATCGCGCTTGCCGCGCAATACGCCATACAGACGGGCCAGGTAGGCGCTCTTGCGCTCATACACTTCCACCTGCTGTTTACCGAACTGGCGGCGCAGCAGATTGGGAAGCTCGGTTACCGGGATCACATGGCGACCATCGGCCTGTTCGCGCACGAAATGCGACAGTGACAGCATTTCACCGGGCACTATCATCAGCAATAACTCGTCCTGACGAGCCTGACGGCTGCTGCCGGCGGTATCCAGGTGGGCGCGCACACCGATCACCGCGGTGAAGGGCTCGGCGGTTTCACCCTGAGTCGGGTGGAATACGCCGGCGATATAGCCATCGGTAGCCCAGGGGCGAGCGTAGGCGCCATCGTCGCAACCGAGCACATAGGAGGCGAGGGTGCGCACCTGCTTACCGCCGCGCCCGCGCTGGGTGGTTTCATCCTGGCCAGGGTTGTAGTTGAACAGGTTGTCGTGCGCCGCGGTCATCAGTGTCTGCAGGGCATCGGCTGCGGTGGTCTTGCCGGAGCCGTTGCCGCCGGAGAACAGGTTGACCGGGCCGTATTCCAGTTCTTCCACCGGCAGGTTGCCCCAGTTGGCGGTGATCGAGCGTTTCAGGTACATGCTCAGCTATCTCCCTGGGCGATTTCGTCGGTGGTTTCATCGGCGGCGGTACCCGCCAGCTGGCTCAGTGCGGTATCGGTAACCAGGCTGAGAATGCCGGGGCGAATGGTGACCCAGCTTTCATCATCCGTGCCGGCATCACTGCTGCTGCGGATCAGGCGCAATTGGCGCATCCGCCGCAACAGGGCCTGGCGCTCGCCGGCGTGTTCGGGAAGCGGGCGACCCAGCAGATTGCGATGGCTGAGGCTGAGGGTTTCCAGGGACAACATCACCTGGCCCTGCTCATCGATCAGGCCTTCGCGCAGGGATTTGTCGTACTCGGCGCGCAGCACCAGGATCAGCGCCACTTCATGTTGGTGCAGACGATCGCGCAGGCCGGTACTGATGCTGTCTTCACTGTCGGCCAGACCGGGTACTTCGGCGCCGGGTGGGAAGATCCGGACCAGTTCGAAGCGCGGTTCATGCAACAGGCGGATGCGCAGTACGCTCAGATAGTCCTCGACCAGATCGCGTATCTGCAGGAAATGATCATAGAGCTGCGCTTCCTTTTTGCTTTCGTCACGACAGAGCACGCCGCGATCCAGCAGCCGGATCATCAGTTCGGAGAAGTCCTCGGCGCTGATGCCGCGTTGCTGCAGTTGATCTTCCAGTGCGTCACGCATGTTGGTCTTGCTCCAGTTCGATAATGAAGCCATCGCGGCGGGCGAAATAGGTTTCGCCGGTAACAGGCTGCCCCGTCGGCTCGATATTGACGCGAAAGCCGGTCGCGGCGTTATCGGCACTGCCCAGGCCGATAACGTGGCTGAGCGCCAACAGGTCGCTGGCGTTTTCTATCGGCAGGTCGCGGCTGTCGATGCGATGACCACTGCCTAATGCACTACGCAGGTAGTTGCGCAGGCCGCTGGCGTTGATATGAAAAGCCTGTTCGAGCAGTTGCTGTACAGCCAATGCCCGCAGGGTGGCAGGATCGGGCCTGCCGGGATCGTCCATCTGGCTTTGTACCGGCTGGCGTAACTGGCGTTCGCGCAAGCGTACCTGACCGGGATCGACCAACGCCAGGCGTACGCCGGCCAGTGCATTGCCGGCGGCATTCAGGCGGGCGGCATAGCTGTCCTGATCGAGTGTGCTCAGCTCACGGCACAGGCCGACGATGTCGTTATGCTGTTGGGTCTGCAGGTAGCTGAGCTGGCGGATGATGATGTCGGCCCGCTTGGTGAAGCTCTGCAAGGTGCGGCGCAGAGCGGGCAACATGATCTCCGAGGCGTTGCGCAGACGGTTCTCGATGCTGTCGAGCAGTTGCCAGAGTACCGAGCTGCGCTCGTCCGTCAGCAGGTCCGGGGCCAGACGGCGCAATTCACGTTCGGCATGTGCTTTCCATTCCTTGGGCTGATGGCGAATGCGGTGCAGGACTTCCTGAATACGGTCGCGGTGTTTTTCCACGCTGTCGGCGGACAGGCGAATGGCGACGTCTGGTTGAAAGCGCCGTTCCATGAAGTCGAAGAACTGGTCGCTGGCCTGTTGTACCAGTTGCTGGGCTTCGACTTCGCGTACCAGCTGGCGTTTGCGCTCTTCCAGTTCGGCGATGATGTCGGTGAAGTCGGCAATGATCTGCTCGGAGTATTCGTGGGCATCCAGCAGATCGTAGACTTCGCCGCGTTCGACGAAGGCTGACAGGGCATTGAGCGTGTTGCGAGTGTTGCGGTGGCGGGTACGCACGCTGTGATTGACGGCTTCGGTGAGCGATTGGGTGAACAGGCGGCCCAGGCGGCTGAACGGATAGGCAGACTGGAAGGTGGCCTGGTCTACCTGGCGCTCCAGCCAGCCATGCTCAACCAGGTTGTTGAGTACCCAGCCGGCCTGCTCGCGGTTATTCTTGAAGCGCCCCTGATCATCTTCGTCACCATCGAGCAGGGGCGCGCGTTCCAGTGCTTCGCAGAAGATATCCAGCACCTGATCGCGCTTCAGCGACTCGCCATAATCGGCGCTGGCGCTGTACAGCCGTCCATGCAAAAGGCGCAGGCATTCAACAACCTGTTCACGGTATTTGCTGGTCAGTGGTTTGAAGAACTGGAGGCGCTGATCGGTAAAGAACATGGGGCGTCCGGGGCTGGTGAATCAGCTGGGTATTATGCCGCATGCGCCGGGAGTTTTCTTGCTGTCTGGTTCGTGGGAGTATCGGGTCGCGTGAAGTACGGGGATGACGACGTTGCGCGCTGTTGAGGATTGCAGGAGGGCGGGGACAGCCATGCTGACCCCGCCCTCCGCGACACCTCTGCTTCGGTCAGCTTGCGCCGGGCAGGCGCTGGCGAATGGCGCGCTCGATACCGGCCGCATCCAGGCCGCATTCGGCCAGCATGTTGCCGGGCTTGTCATGTTCGACGTAAATATCAGGCAAGCCAAGGTTGAGCACCGGGATCTGAATGCCCTGAGCCAGCAGCCACTCGTTAACGGCACTGCCCGCGCCACCCATGATGGCGTTTTCTTCGAGCGTGACCAGCAGGTTGTGACTGGTGGCCAGCTGTTGCAACAGCTCGGTATCCAGCGGTTTGACGAAGCGCATGTTGGCCACAGTGGCATTCAGCGCGTCGGCGGCGAGCTGGGCATTGGCGTGCAGGGTACCAAAACTGAGAATCGCAACCTGCTCGCCCTGGCGGGTGATCAGGCCCTTGCCGATGGGCAAGGGCTCGAGCGCCGGGTCGACCGGCACGCCGGGTCCGGTGCCTCGCGGGTAGCGCACGGCAGCTGGACCGTTGTGCAGGAAACCCGTGGTCAGCATCTGTCGGGTTTCGTTCTCGTCGGCCGGTGCCATGATCAGCATGTTGGGAATGCAGCGCAGGAAGCTCAAGTCGAAGCTGCCGGCGTGGGTCGGGCCGTCTTCCCCCACCAGACCGGCGCGGTCGATGGCGAATAGCACGTCAAGATCCTGCACCGCGACGTCATGGATCAATTGATCATAGGCGCGCTGCAGGAAGGTCGAGTAGATGGCCACTACCGGTTTGGCACCTTCACAGGCCATGCCTGCGGCCAGGGTGACAGCGTGCTGTTCGGCGATGGCGACATCGAAATAGCGCTGCGGGAAGCGTTCGCTGAAGGCGATCAGGTCGGAGCCTTCCTTCATCGCCGGGGTAATGCCGACCAGCCGTGCATCGTCTTCGGCCATGTCGCATAACCATTGGCCGAAGACGCTGGAGTATTTCGGCTTGCTCGGGCCGTTGCTCGCGGGCTTGGGCTCGAGTTTGGTGATGGCGTGGTAGCCGATGGGGTCGGCTTCGGCTGGGGAGAAACCCTTGCCCTTTTTGGTCACCACGTGCAGAAACTGCGGACCCTTGAGCTGGCGCATATTACGCAGAGTGGTAATCAGGGTCGGCAGGTCATGGCCGTCGATGGGGCCGATATAGTTCCAGCCCAGTTCCTCGAAGAGCACGCCCGGTGCCAGCATGGCCTTGGCGGTTTCTTCAGTCTTGCGTGCCAGTTCCCAGGCCGGTGGGATCTTTGACAATACTTTCTTGCTGCCTTCACGCATATGCGCATAGGTGCGGCTGGAGAGGATCTTCGCCAGGTAGTTGGACAGGCCGCCAACGTTATGCGAGATCGACATGTCGTTGTCATTCAGCACCACCAGCATGTCAGCATCGACCACGCCGGCGTGGTTGAGTGCTTCGAATGCCATGCCGGCGGTCATGGCGCCGTCGCC
>JASJKW010000090.1:0-2709 GCA_037621305.1 Pseudomonas sp. | reverse complement strand
CCTCGAGCGCTGCTGCGCCGGCGACCCGCGCCGCCGCACCAACCCGTGTCGCAGCGGCCAACCCGGAGCAGGGCAGCAGCGCCTCAGGCTATGGCCAGTCCCTGCGCGACAACTCCGATCCCGCGCCCAGTGTAGAGGCGCTGTATCAGGAAGCCAGCGGGTTCTTCGGTGGGGGCAGCTTCAGTCTCGAGCCGGGCCTGACTTACAGTCACTACGATACGCGACAGCTGTTTCTCAACGGTTTTCTCGCCTTGGACGCGATTTTTCTCGGCAATATTGGCGTCGATGAAATCAACGCTGATACTTTCACCTTCGATCTGACTGCCCGTTACAATTGGCGCCAGCGTTGGCAGTTCGATATCAACGTGCCCTATATCTACCGCGAAACCACCTACCGTTCGGCCGGTGCCGGCGGAGCCAGTTCGACTTACAGTGAACAGGTGGTGGATGGTGGACCCAAACTGGGCGATATCAGCTTCGGGGTGGCCTACAAGTTTCTTGATGAACAACCTGGCCGGCCTGATGCGGTACTCAGTCTGCGAATCAAGACGCCCACCGGTGATCATCCTTATGGCATCAAGCTGGCTCAGTCTCCGGACAACGATAACCTGACAGTGCCGGAATCATTGCCCACCGGCAATGGCGCCTGGTCAGCTACGGCTGGCATTTCGCTGGTCAAGACCCTGGACCCAGCGGTGCTGTTCGGCAATCTGGCCTACACCCACAATTTTGCCGAGGAGTTCGACGATATCAGCGCCCAGCAAGGCGTGAAGGTGCCTGGCAGCGTCAAGCTGGGTGATTACTTCCAGTTCGGTCTGGGCATGGCCTTCGCTTTGAACGAGCGCATGAGCCTGTCGATCTCCTTCTCCGAACTGATCAGTCGCAGCAGCCGTATCAAGTACCAGGGCGGTGGCTGGCAGACGGTCAATGGCAGTGATGCCAATGCCGCCTATTTCAATATCGGCATGACCCTGGCGGCAAGTGATCGGTTGACGGTGGTGCCTAACCTGTCGATGGGGCTGACTCCGGATGCACCGGATTTCAGTTTGAGCCTGAAGTTTCCTTACTACTTCTGACCGATTGCAGGTGGGCCTGCTGATTTCAACGGATCTGATGTTTGTGCAGCAGCCGGTACAGCGTCGGGCGGGAGATCTCCAGCTGTCGTGCCACCTGTACCATGTTGTTGGGAAAGTGGCTGATGGCGGCATGCAGCGCCTGGCGTTCGGCGCGCAATATCCAGGTCTGTAAACTTTCGACCTCCGGGTTGGCGGCGCAGGCCAGTCCCAGATCCATTGGCTCTATTTCCCGGCCCTCGGCCAGTACCATGCCTCGACGTACCCGGTTGGCCAGTTCCCGGGCGTTGCCCGGCCAAGGGTGGTGCAGCATGGCGCTGATTGCCTCGCTGCTGAAATTGCGCGGCCGGTAGCCGGTTTCTGCGGTATACAGCTGAGCAAAGTGCGTGGCCATGGGCACGATATCGGTTTGACGCGCGCGGAGTGGGGCGGTATGCACCTCCAGCACATTCAGGCGGTAATACAGGTCTTTACGGAAACGCCCTTCACTGATCGCTTTCTCCAGATCCACATGGGTTGCTGCCAGTACTCGCACGTCGACGCTGATCGATTGGGTACTACCCACACGCTCGATCTGCATTTCCTGCAGAAAGCGCAACAGATTAGCCTGCATTTCCAGCGGCAGATCGCCGATTTCATCAAGAAACAGGGTGCCGCCATTGGCCGATTCGATCCGGCCGATCTTGCGTTGATGAGCGCCGGTGAAGGCGCCTTTTTCATGACCGAACAATTCTGACTGGATCAGATGCTCCGGTATGGCGCCGCAGTTTACCGCGACAAAGGCGGCGTCCTTGCGCCGCGAGCCGGCATGCAGTCCATGGGCAACCAGCTCCTTGCCCGAGCCGCTTTCGCCACGGATCATCACTGGCGAGTCGGTCGGTGCTATGCGCATCATCAGATTGCGCAGGGCAAGTGCCTGATCGCTGTTGCCGAGAAAGAGCTCTTCGCTTGGCCAGGCCTGCTGTTGGTAGCGGCGCCGCAGACGGGCCATGCCACAAGCGCGCCCCAAGGCGATATGGATACGGGAATCATCGAAGGGCAGGGTGTGATAGTCGAGGAACCACTCGGCAACAAATTGTGCAACGCCAGGCTGTTCCAGCAGTTCCGGAGAAACCACCACCACCCACTGAATTCCGGTCTGGCTGAGGAGTATCTTGAGTCTGCCAAGATTGGCGATATGTGCAGCTTGCAGCCGAAGCATACCCAGCTCGCATTCTGGCTGGCCAAGTCGCTCCAGCGGTGCCGTAACAACCTTCCACCCGGCATCACTCAGGCGTTTCTGCAGCTCCAGACAGGCGTTGCAGGGGTCCACCAGCAATAACCGGTGGGGTGAGGCGGTGGCCACGTCCAGCATGACGATCCTTCGTACGATGACATTGTTGTTATGGGGGCAAAGGTATCCTTTGAACATAGCAGATGAGCGCGAGACTGCAACAGGCTGATAGATCCCCAGACGAGTCTTATTTGGCCTCCAGGCGGTCACGGTTACATATTCGGCCATACGCAGGGATAATACCGACAGCCTAAGGAGATGCCCCATGCCCTTGAATGAAATGCGATTTTTATTGCCCTTGCTCAGTCTGGCCCTGTTGGGTGGCTGGCTGCTCACCGGCTGGGTATTGTTGCGCCGGGAACG
>JASJKW010000089.1:0-8259 GCA_037621305.1 Pseudomonas sp. | reverse complement strand
TGAAGGTGTGTCGCAGCGGCTCAAGGCGTTCGGTTGCGTCATGCTGCCAACCCAGCTGATCAAGCAGCGGCTCCAGCGCCGCATGGTCATCCAGTTGCGGCGGACACCACAGGCCGCCCCACAGACCGCTGTCAGGCCGCCGCTGCAGCCAGACATCACCATCCGGGTTGACCAGCAGCGGCATCACGCACTGTCGCACTGGCAGCGCCTTGCGCGGCTTGGAGTGAGGATAGGCAGCAGGTGTGCCGAGCATGCGCGCCGCGCAGCCAGCCTGAACCGGACATAACAGGCACGATGGCTTGCTGCGGGTGCACAGGGTGGCGCCCAGATCCATCATTGCCTGAGTGTAATGATCGAAGCGTTGCGCGGGCGTGTAGCTTTCAGCGATCTTCCACAGCCGATCATGCACCGCCTTTTCACCGGGCCAGCCCTCGACGGCGTGATAGCGCGCAAGCACACGTTTGACGTTGCCATCCAGAATGGCTGCACGCAGCCCCATGCTCAGACTGGCAATGGCGCCGGCAGTGGAACGCCCGATTCCCGGCAGCGCTTCCAGCCCTTCGATACTCGCGGGGAATACCCCGGCGTGCTGGTTGACCACGATCTGTGCGGTCTTGTGCAGGTTACGCGCACGGCTGTAATAACCCAGCCCGGTCCACAGATGCAGAACCTCATCCGGGTCCGCTGCAGCCAGCGCATGCACGTCCGGCAGGGTCGCCATGAAGCGCTGATAATAGGGAATCACGGTGGCGACCTGGGTCTGCTGCAACATGATTTCCGACACCCAGACGCGATAGGGACTCATATCCTGCTGCCAGGGCAGATCCTTGCGGCCATGCTGGTCGTACCAGGCCAGCACGGCCTCGGAGAAGGTTACAGAGCTCACCGACCGAACAACCCCTTGAGCGCATCGCGCACCGCCGGGGCCTTGTCGCCGAACTCTTCCTCCAGCTTCTCGCTGACCTTGTCCTCGACTTTGCGCTCGGCTTCGTTGCGTAGCAGCTGGCCAGCGATCCGGGTGACGCCTTCCCTGTCCACGCCGCAGCTCTTGGCGGCGTTATGCAGATAGCCTTCACAACGGATCGGCCATTCGATACCGACATAACGCTCGTTCACCTGGCAGGCCGCGTCGGGCATATCGCTCTTGTCACCTTCGAGCAGCAATCCCAGGCGGTAATCCAGCCGCTGTTCCGGCAGGTTGATATCACCGTTACCCTTGGCCGCGATACCCGGCAATGCCGCAATCAGGTCGCGATTGTTGATGTTGCCGTTGACGATCTTGAAGCTGCCACCCAGCTGACTGAATGGCGTATCCGCACTGCCATGCTCAGCGTCCAGCGGTTTGCGATTGGCCAGTGCGATGGCCTGACACAGCTTCTGCTCCAGATTGACGCCAAGCAGCGCACCATCGGCCACATCAAAGCGCACATCGCCATTCAAGCCATTGATCCAGCGACGCATGCTGTTGCCCTGGGTTTTCAGGCTCATGTTCAGATCCAGCTTGCCGCGGAACTGCTCTGCCATCTCATAAGCCCGCTGCAGCGCCAGCGAATCGATGCCGTCAAGCTTGGCATTCAAGCTCAAGGGTGCCGGAGAGCGACTGGCGTTGATGGTCGCAGTGGCGGCGAAGGTCCCACCGAAGAAACCACCCTCGAACTGCTTCAGGCGCACATCGCCATCTACCGCCTCGACGACCATCTTGAACGGACTGATGGCCTGGCCAGTCAGCTGCACCTGCTGCATATCCAGACTACCGACCACGTTCAATCCGGTCAGGGTTTCCAGCGGCAGCACCGCATCGTTACTCCAGGGTTCCGGCGCCTTCTGCGAGGTGCTGCCGCCCTTTGCTGCCCCTGCCGGGGTCGGCTTGTCTTCCGGCGGTGGCAGGTAGTGATCGATATTCAGACTGTTGCCACTCAGGTCGAAGCGTAGCGCCTGGCGTTCGAGATCGGTCAGACCCATGCTGCCGCTCAGCTCGGTGCCATCCACAACCAACTTCATATTCTGCAGCATCAGACTGTTTGCGCTGCCCGCCAGATCAGCGCTCAGCGCCACTTTGCTCATGGCATTGTTCTTCGCCATGGCTGGCAGGTTCTGCCCCAGTGCGTGCATCAAGGCACGGGCGTCGAACTCGGCAATATTGATCGCACCGGCAAGTTGCAGATCCGTGTCCAGCTGACTGGCGGTCAGCTGGCCGGTCGCCCGCAGATCAGCCAGCGACAGGCGCAGTTGCTTCAGTTCGGCAACCTGCTTCTGCAGATCGATCACGCTATCACCCTGCAGCTGCATATTCACCGCACGGCCGCCGAAGGGGTCACCGCTGGCATCCAGTTTCAGGTCGAAGCCGTCCAATTGGTAAAGCGCGCTATCCAGGTCAAAACTGGCGACAGTGTGCAGATCGATACGCACACGCATGGCCGGCTGACCGGTGACCAGCAGACCGAGAAACGCCACATCGAAAGGCTCATTTTCGATCAGCGCACCGGTGCTCAGGCTCACGTCTTCGAGTGACACCTTCTGGGCGGTACGACGATCAAGGTAGGTGATATGGGCGTTGGTGATGCGCACACTTTCCACCGCCACATCCAGCTGGCCATGCTCATCCGCTTCAGCCTCTGCCTCCGCTTGCCCATCGACCGTCTCTTCGGTGGCAGCACTTGTCTCACTCTGCGGCCCGATGGTCGACCAGTTGGCAACGCCATTCTCGTCGACTTCCAGATTCAGGCTGATGTCATCCAGAATCACATCGCTCATGCGCAGTTGCTTGCGCAGCAGCGGCAACACCTCAACGCCCAAACCCATGCTACCGACACTGGCCAGGGTCTTTTCCGGGTGTTCGATCGGCGCCAGACCGACTTGTTTGAGCTCTATCCCCAGCCAGGGAAACAGCGACCAGCCAATATCACCGCCCAGGGTCAGCTCCACATTGGCCTGCTCCCGGGCCGCCTGCTGGATCTGCTCCTTGTAGTCGTTCGGGTCGAACATGCGGGTCAGGAAGAACAACACCCCGATTCCCAGCACGACCAGGGCCAGCACCACCAGGCCAATGATCTTGGCTAGCTTTTTCATACCTACTCCCGTGATTCAGATTGTCACCAGATTAAAGGTTGTCCAACTGCCCCGCCACTTCTTCGGCCAATGCCAAACTGGCGGTCAGCCCCGGGGATTCAATACCGTACAAACTTACAATGCCCTGCAGGCCATGTGTGACAGGGCCCTGAATCATGAAATCAGCAGCGGCAGCGCCCGGCCCGCTGAGCTTGGCACGCACCCCAGCGTAGCCCGGCTGCAGGCGCTCGGCGCGACATTCCGGCCAATAGCGCTGGATCGACCGGGCGAACCTCTCGCCCAGCCCGGCATCGACCTGATAGTCGATGCCGTCGGTGTAGCGCACGTCCGGCCCGAACCGCAACTGGCCACCCAGATCCAGCGTAGCATGCACACCCAGACCAACCGCGTTGGGCTCGGGCATGGGATAGACCAGATGGCGGAAGGGCGAAGAGCCCGAATAACTGAAGTAACGGCCCTGGCAGTAGTGCAATGCCGGTATCAAGGCCGCTGGATAACCATCGATTGAGTGGGCCAACTGCTGGGCAAACAGCCCACCGGCATTGATCAGCCAGCGGCAACTGACGGCGAACGGCTGGCCGCTGCTCTGTCCCTCTACCAGCCAACCACCATTCTGACGTTCAGCCCGATCAACCCGGGTACGCAGGCACAGCTGTCCACCCTGCCCCAGCAGCACCGCTTCGAAGGATTGCATCAATGCATGGCTGTCGACGATCCCGGTCAAGGGTGAGAACAGGCCACCGACGGCAGTAACAGCAGGTTCCAGCTCGTGCACCTGGTCCGCATCCAGCGGCTGCAGCGGCACACCACAGGCCTGTGCGTTGAGCCGCAGCTGCTCCAGCGCCGGCAGCTCGTCATGGGTGGTCGCCACCAGCAGCTTGCCGATACGTTTGTGCGGTACCCGATGGGCCTCGCACCAGGCGTACAGCCGATCGCGGCCATCCAGACAAAGCCTGGCCTTGAGTGAACCCGGCGGATAATAAATACCCGCGTGAATCACTTCACTGTTACGGCTGGAGGCATGTTCACCGATGCTGGCTTCACGCTCCAGCACCATCACTCCCCGGCCATCGCTGGCCAGGCGCTGGGCAATGGCCAACCCGACCACACCCGCCCCCACCACAATCACCTCGATATCCGCCACACCCGCCTCTGTTCAGATAATCCAGTTCATTCTGCCGGCTCACCCATCACAAGGAAAGCGGGATTCAGCGCCAGCCGTCCCCCCGGGACGTTCCTCCTATAGCCCCGGGGGTGGGCTAGCCGTATAATGCCCGCCCTTGATTTAACTATTGTGGAGAATTGCCATGACGGAGCGCAGGGCGAGTGTCGAGCGCAACACGTCGGAAACGCAGATCAAAGTGGAAATCAATCTGGACGGTACCGGCCAGGCGCACTTTGATATCGGCGTTCCCTTCCTCGAACACATGCTGGACCAGGTAGCACGGCATGGCCTGATCGATATGCATATCGAGTGTCGTGGTGATCTGGATATTGATGACCACCACACCGTGGAAGATGTCGGCATCACTCTCGGCCAGGCGTTTGCCAAGGCCGTAGGCGACAAGAAAGGACTGCGCCGCTACGGCCACTCCTATGTGCCTATGGACGAAGCCCTGTCGCGTGTCGCACTGGACTTCTCCGGCCGCCCCGGTCTGCAGATGCATGTACCCTTCACCCGCGCGGTGGTGGGCCGTTTTGACGTTGACCTGTTCCAGGAATTCTTCCAGGGCTTCGTCAACCATGCGCTGGTCACACTGCACATCGACAACCTGCGTGGCATCAACACCCACCACCAGATCGAAACCGTGTTCAAGGCCTTTGGTCGCGCATTGCGCATGGCCATTGAAATCGACCCGCGCATGGGCGACCGCATCCCTTCGACCAAGGGTTCGCTGTAAATGAGTGCAGTAGTCGTTATCGACTACGGTATGGGCAACCTGCACTCGGTTGCCAAGGCATTGGAACATGCCGGCGCGCGCCACGTGAGCGTCACCAGTGACGCTCGGCAGATTCTGGACGCCGAGCGCGTGGTGTTGCCCGGCGTCGGTGCCATCCGCGACTGCATCAGTGAACTGCACAAGCTCGGACTGGATCAGGTCGTGCGCCAGGTAGTAACCGAAAAGCCCCTGCTGGGTATCTGTGTCGGCATGCAGATGCTGCTGGAACGCAGTGAAGAAAATGGCGGCGTGGACGGCCTCGGCTTGTTTCCCGGCGAGGTGAAGTTCTTCGGTGATGATCTGTTCGAAGACGGCAAGCGCCTCAAGGTGCCCCACATGGGCTGGAACCAGGTCAAACAGACCGGCGACCACCCGCTGTGGCACCGTATCGAACAGGATGCGCGTTTCTATTTCGTACACAGTTATTACGCCAGTCCGGTAAGACCGACCCAGACCGCCGGACGCTGCCATTATGGTGTCGATTTTGCCGCCGCACTGGTACAGGACAATATTTTCGCCACCCAATTTCACCCGGAGAAAAGCCATACCAATGGCCTGCAACTGCTGCAGAACTTCCTGGTGTGGGATGGCCGCTGGTAAACCGATCAGGAAAATCTATCCATGCTCATTATCCCCGCGATTGACCTCAAGGACGGCGCCTGCGTTCGTCTGCGCCAAGGCCTGATGGATGACGCCACGGTGTTCTCCGATGACCCCGTGGCCATGGCCGCCAAATGGGTCGAGGCCGGCTGCCGCCGCCTGCACCTAGTGGACCTGAATGGCGCCTTCGAAGGCAAACCCGTCAACGGTGAGGTGGTTACCGCCATTGCCAAGCGTTACCCGAACCTGCCGATCCAGATCGGTGGCGGCATCCGCTCGCTGGAAACCATCGAGCATTACGTCCGTGCCGGCGTCAGCTACGTGATCATCGGCACCAAGGCCGTCAAGCAGCCGGAGTTTGTCGGCGAAGCCTGCCGCGCCTTTCCCGGCAAGGTGATTGTCGGCCTGGACGCCAAAGACGGTTTTGTGGCCACCGACGGCTGGGCAGAAGTCAGCGACCTGCAGGTCATTGACCTGGCCAAACGCTTCGAAGCTGATGGCGTATCCGCGATTGTCTACACCGACATTGCGAAGGACGGCATGATGCAGGGCTGCAACGTCGAGGCGACCGCCGCACTGGCCAATGCCACCCGCATTCCGGTGATCGCCTCCGGCGGCATTCACAACCTGGGCGACATCCAGAAACTACTGGATGCCCGCGCCCCCGGGATCATGGGCGCCATTACCGGCCGCGCCATCTACGAAGGCACGCTGGATGTAGCGCAAGCACAGGCCCTGTGCGACGCTGCGGCAAACTGATACAAGCACCGGAGAGCTGATATGGCGCTGGCCAAACGCATCATCCCCTGCCTGGACGTGGAAAATGGCCGCGTCGTCAAAGGGGTGAAGTTCGAGAATATCCGTGACGCCGGTGACCCGGTGGAAATTGCCCGCCGCTACAACGAACAGGGCGCGGACGAGATCACCTTCCTCGACATCACTGCCACCCACGAAGGCCGCGACACCACGCTGCATACCGTCGAGCGCATGGCCAGCGAGGTGTTCATCCCGCTGACCGTCGGCGGCGGCGTGCGTACCGTGCAGGACATTCGCAATCTGCTGAATGCCGGCGCCGACAAGGTCTCGATCAACTCTGCTGCGGTGTTCACCCCGGAATTTGTTGGCGAGGCGGCCGATCGTTTCGGCTCCCAGTGCATTGTCGTCGCCATCGATGCCAAGCGCGTGTCGGCCCCCGGTGAGCCGGGTCGCTGGGAAATCTTCACCCATGGTGGACGCAAGCCCACCGGGCTGGACGCGGTGGAGTGGGTGAAGAAGATGGAAGCGCTGGGCGCCGGCGAGATCCTGCTGACCAGCATGGATCAGGACGGCGTGAAAAGCGGCTACGATCTGGGCGTGACCCGCGCCATCAGCGACGCCGTGGGTGTGCCCGTGATCGCCTCGGGCGGTGTCGGCAACCTGCAGCACCTGGCTGATGGCGTACTGCTCGGCGGTGCCGATGCGGTATTGGCCGCCAGTATTTTCCACTTCGGCGAGTTCACCATTGGCGAAGCCAAGGCGTATATGGCCGAGCGCGGAATTGAAATGCGGTTGTAAGCTTTCCCTCTCCCCGCAAGGGGAGAGGGAGTATTCAGCGCCGATACTTGCGCGCCAGCAACGCCTCCACACTGACCACTTTCACGCCTTCCTCGCGCTCCAGATCAGGTAACCGCTGCTCCAGATAATCCAGTGTTTCCGGATAGGGATGGCCGATGATCAGCGCGGTACCCTGCTTGCGCGCCAGCGCCAGTGCGCGCTGGAAAGCCGCATCGATGGCCATTGCAGTACGCTCATTATCCAGAAACACATCCCGCGACAGATGCCGCACACCCTGCGCCTGGGCGGCAAAAGCAGCCTGGGTGTCCGGGGAAGTGCGGCTGTCGATGAAGAACAGGCCACGCGCGCTGAGCACCTGCATCACCCAATCCATGGCTTCGCGTTCGCTGGTCAGGCGACTGCCCATGTGATTATTGAGCCCCTGAATGGGGATAAAGCTGTTCAGGTTGGCTTGCAGCGCTGCTTCCAGCTCCGCCCTATCCATTTCGGCATACAGACCACCCTGCCCGATCGGCAACGCCGCACCATTCTCCATGGGCTGATGCAAGATGACCGTCTTGCCGGCCGCTCCCGCCTCGCTGGCCAGCCGCTGGGCAGATTGGGTATGCGGCAGTATGGCCAGCGCCACAGGTGCCGGCAGGGCGATAAGACGCCGTCCACGGACCAGGCTGTGGCCAACGTCGTCGATGATGATGCCAATGACCGGGGTGGCTACCGGGCTGGTGTCCGGTACAGGTACAGGAATTGGCTGCACTTCAACGATGTCCGGCAGCGGCACAGCCGGCACACCTTCCTGCTCGCCTTTGGGAGACTCAGGCTCAGCCTCACCTGCCTGTTCCAACTGCAGCCAGCGCGCGCGCAGCTCGTCGTAATAGGCTGCGTCGCTCTGCAGCGCTTCCGCTGCTCCAGAGGGCTGCTCCGTGACGGTTTGCTCAGTATCGGCTGGCTCAGCATCGGCTGCCGGCGGGTGGTCCGACTCGCCACAGCCGACCAGCACCAGCATGATCAGCCCGGCCATGGTCAGAGCGACCAGGGCGGGGCGAAACGACAAGGTCATTGGCTGCGGGTGATATTCAGACCCTTGAGCAGATTCAAG
>JASJKW010000088.1:0-5599 GCA_037621305.1 Pseudomonas sp. | reverse complement strand
GGCGCCGGAGATTGAGGATAACCATTACGCGCCCCCTCAGGTTGAGGGTCAGCAACTGCAGGCGCGCGAAGCCAAGCGCCGCGCCGCCGAGCACTGGTGGATCGCCTCCTACAGCGCCTTGCGCCCGGGGGAGGCGGCTATAACCCGTACGCGCAGCGATGATGCCTCACCGGATAGTCCGGCGGCGCAAAAGGCTGCCGATGATGACCGGCGGGCCGTGTTTCAGCCGCTGCGTCCGGGCGAGACGCCGACCATCCATCGTTTCCCCCGCGGCCCCAACCCCGGTACTTTTCTGCACGGCCTGCTGGAACTGGCGGGGAACGAGGGCTTTGCCAGTCTGGCGTCTGCCGCGGCCTGCGCTCAGTGGCTCAGGCCGCGCTGTATGCGCCGCGGCCTGAGTGAGTGGATCACGCCGCTGAGCGAGTGGCTGAGCAGCCTGATCCAGCGTCCGCTGCCGCTGGATGCGGATCACTCGTCGTTCAGTCTGATGCAGTTGCGGCGTGATCAATACCAGCCGGAAATGGAATTTCTGTTTGCGGCCAGCCGGGTGGATGTCAGTGCGCTGGATCAGCTGGTGCAGGCGGCCATCGCGCCCGGAGTGCCGCGCCCCGAGTTGCCGGCGGAACGCTTGAACGGCCTGTTCAAGGGGTATATGGATCTGGTGCTGGAACAGGATGGGCGCTATTACGTGGTCGATTACAAATCCAACTGGCTGGGTGCCGATGCCAGTGCCTATACCACGCAAGCCATGCAGGCGGCGGTACTGGATCATCGCTACGACCTGCAGTACGTCTTCTATGTGCTGGCACTGCATCGCCAGCTGCGCGCGCGCCTGCCTGGCTACGATTACGATCGGCATGTCGGCGGGGCGCTGTATTGGTTCATCCGCGGCAGTGAAGCGGAGAACGCCGGGATATGGCATGACAAGCCTTCGCGTGCGCTGATCGAGGCACTGGATCGCCTGTTTGCCGGGGCGGCAGCGGGCGGTGATGCTGAGGAGATGGAACATGAGCGTTGAACAGCTGGACCTGCTGGCGCAGCTGCCGGCCGGTCAACCGGAGCCAGCACCGGATGCCGACGTGCTCCACCAACTGGAGCAATGGGTCGAAGTTGGCTGGCTGCGTGCGCTGGACAGGGCCCTGGCGGTATTTCTACTGGATCTGGCACCGGACAGCGATCCGTTGGTGCTGTTGGCAGCGGCATTGGCCAGCCATCAGCTCGGCCATGGGCATGTCTGTCTGGATCTGGGAGCCACCTTGCAGGCGCCCGATCTGAGCTTGTCATTACCGCCGGAAGGGCAGGAAGCCGGGCGCGATATCCTGTTGCCTTCGCAACTGCTCAAGGGCGTGACGTTGGACGCCTGGCGCCAGACCCTGGCCGCCAGTGTGATGGTCGACCGGCAACCCGAGGGCGAGCATGGCGAACGTCCGTTGGTATTGCATGGTCAGCGGTTGTATCTGCGCCGTTATTGGCATTACGAGCGGCAGGTGGTGGCTGCGCTCGGGCGACGGCTGCAGGCGCGACCGCCTCTGCCGTCCGGCTTGTCACAGGGACTGGAACGACTGTTTGCCGACAGCCGGCAACAGCCCGACTGGCAGAAGCTTGCCTGCGCGCTGGCTGCCCGGGGGGCCTTCAGTATCATCACCGGCGGCCCCGGCACCGGCAAAACCACGACTGTGGTGCGTTTGCTGGCGCTGTTGCAGGAGCCGGCGGCGCTTGCTGGAAAACCACTGCGCATCAGGCTGGCGGCACCCACCGGCAAAGCGGCTGCGCGGCTGACCGAATCCATTGGGCGGCAGGTGGGCAGTCTGCAGGTCAGCGCAGCGGTGCGTGAGCATATTCCCACCCAGGTCACCACTCTGCATCGCCTGCTGGGCAGCCGACCGGACACCCGGCACTTTCGTCATCATGCGGGTAATCCGCTGGCGCTGGACATGCTGGTGGTGGATGAGGCGTCAATGATCGACCTGGAAATGATGGCCAACCTGCTGGCTGCATTGCCGGCCCATGCGCGCCTGGTCCTGCTGGGAGACAAGGACCAGCTGGCCTCGGTGGAAGCCGGTGCGGTGCTGGGTGATCTGTGCCGTGATGCCGAGGCGGGCCGTTACAGTGAGCAAACCCGCCAGTGGCTGGAGCAGGTTGGTGGTCAATCCATTGCCGCTGCCGGATTGCAGCCTGGCGACGAGCGTCAGCACCCACTGGCGCAGCAGACGGTAATGCTGCGCCATTCCCATCGTTTCGGCGCGGACAGCGGCATTGGTGAGCTGGCGCGCAGCGTCAACCATGCCGACTCGCAGGCGGCGCGGAAGGCATTGGGGCAGCGGCACTATCGAGATCTGCACCAGCATATGGCATCCGGGCTGGACGACCCCAGGCTGGCGTCTCTGGTGCTCGGCAGTGGCGTGGCCGAGGCATCGTTGCCGGGTTATGGCGATTACCTGCAGCTGCTGGCGCAGCAACGCCCGGCAGCGGCGCTGTCTGCAGAAGATCCAGTCTGGGAAGAGTGGGCGGGCAAGGTTCTCGATGCGTTCGACCGTTTTCAAGTGTTATGCGCGGTGCGCAAGGGAACGTGGGGCGTCGAGTCGCTGAACCGGCATCTTGCCGAACTGATGCATCGGCGCGGGTTGTTGCCCGCGGCGCAGGGCTGGTACGAAGGCCGTCCGGTGCTGGTCACCCGCAACGATTACGGACTGGGGCTGATGAACGGTGATATCGGCATCGCTCTGATGATCCGTGACCGGCCATTGCATGCCGGCGAGCCGGAGCGCATGGTGCTGCGGGTGGCCTTCCCGCGTAACGACGGCAGCGGGCGCCTGCGCTTTGTGCTGCCCAGCCGGCTCACCGAAGTGGAAACCGTGTTTGCCATGACGGTGCACAAATCCCAGGGTTCGGAGTTTGCCCACGCCATGCTGGTGCTGCCGGAGGCGCGCAGCCCGCTGTTGACCAAGGAGCTGGTGTATACCGCGATTACCCGCGCCAGCCGAGATTTCACCTTGCTGGAAACCCGTGCCGGTGTATTCGAAGCGGCAGTGGCACAGCCGGTGCGGCGTTTGAGCGGACTGGATCTGACGGTGCCGGACTGAGCGGGCGGGGTGTGTTCAGGAATGCTTTTTTGCCGCCTTGATCAATGCCTGAAACAGACGGCGCTGGCGGCGCACCAGCAGCAGAAATTCCGGATGCCATTGCACGCCGATCAGGAAGGGGTGCTCCGGGTCTTCGATGGCCTGGATGATGCCGTCGAGGTCGCGTCCACTGACCTGCAATTGCTGGCCGAGCTGGTTGATGGCTTGATTGTGCAGACTGTTGATCTGCGCCCGCTCGGTGCCAAGCAGCTCTGCGAGTCGGCTGCCGGGTACGATATCCAGGGTTTTAAGCGGGAGGATGGTACGGCGGTTGGACGTTCTGCGGCGCTGGGAACGCAGCTCCTGATACAGGTTGCCGCCGCGCCGTGCATTGAGCAATTGCGCGCCGCGGCAGATGCCGAGCAGCGGCAGCCGGTGCACCAGAGCATCATCTATGATTGCCGTTTCCAGTGCATCACGCTCCGGGTCATATCGGGGCACCACTTCCGGTTCGGCGGTATATAACACCGGGTCGATATCATGCCCACCGGTGATGACTACACCGTCATACCGGTGCTGTTGCCAGGGATCCCCCGGGCGTAGCTGCAAGGGTTTGCCGCCATACCAATGAATGGCGCAGGCAACCAGAAGACGCGGCCCGAAGGCGCCTCGTTGTGGGCCAGTCACCGCAATGATCGGCTGTTCACTCAGTGCTCGTTCAGCCATTGACGCTCCACTTGTGCTCTCCAACTGTCCAGTAAACGCCCCAGACCCTGATCCAGGTGCTGCCCATAGGCTCTGCAGCAGGCATTCAGGCGCTCGCTGTCGTCGGCCAGAGACTCGACCTGCAACCAGTCATTCCAGGCACCACCGACTCCCCAGCCAGGTTGGTCGACCAGGCTGTTCGGCAGCCGGTAGTGCAGCGCTGGCCGCGCCTTGATCAGCGGATCTGTGGTGGTCGCCCGTACCTGCTGTTCATTCAGGTGCTTGAACAGGGGTAGCATATCCAGCGCGCGATTGCGGGTCGGATTGGCTTGTAGATAATCGGCAATCAACTGTTCCTGGTCGGGCCAGTAATGCGAGTCGATCACTTGTCTGACATAGGCCGGCGGAAATGGCTCGGCGAAGGCCGTCAGACGTCGGGTCAGGTTGACTCTGGCACGTTGGGCCAACCAGTCGTACAGGCACAGAAAGGCTTTGAGATAGGTGGTGATGGTGTCGGTCTGCAGATCCGGCAGGTCGGGATTGAACTGCATGCCGAAGGCGCTGATGACGCTGCCGGAGGTGCCCTGGGCGCCGGCTATCCGCAGCAGTGCTATGAGGTCGTCAAATTCGCCCAGTCGGGACATGGGCAATGGTGGGCTGACCAGTTCCAGCGGAACGACATCCGTGGTGACCCATTTGAGCAGGTCTTCCACTGAGGTGCGCAGCTCGTCACCCAGGTCATTTTCCAGGCGCTGCTCGCGGCCCATCTCGCGCAGCAGGGCAAAATCCAGCTCGACTCGCCAGTCGCCTGCGGGGTCTCCCGACAGCTTGCGTTCATAGCGGCTGACCATCTGGGCCGGAAGCTTCAGGTAGCGGCTGCAGATGGCGGTCAGGCGGTCAATATCCAGTCCGCTCATTTCCAGCTCCACGCCGACACGCCGCATCAATCCTGTATTGGTGTGGAGTCGCGTTGGCAGGCGCAGTACAGGGGAGGGTGCTGTCATAACAAGAGGTACTTGCATAAAACCGTATCGGGTATTGGCATCGGCACCTCCGGAGTAGTCTCAGACAGGGTCTGGCGTGATAGAATCGGTTCGCTCCGTTCCGACTGTTTCGCCCGGGACATCATCCGGTCGAATGGTCCGCTGTCTCCTTGACAGTTTCCCGAAACCACCGCGATCGGTGACAGCCACACTGTCAGCTTTCCATTTGTCGTTTTTAACGGAGCCAAAGGGATAATTCCCGGTCAGAGTAATCTGACATCTGCATCCATAACTCCTGTGCGCTGTCGATTGGCGTGCTTGTGCGGTGTCGGCTCAGGCCTGAACAAGTATCTGACTGTATGAACTCAAGGCTAGCCGTTGATATGGGCATCGTCCATTCGATGCCATCCGGCAAGCAACAGAGTTTTATTTAATTTTCGGTAGGTTAACTATGAGCAAGAACGCTGCGTTTCGTGAAATCGAACGCAAACTGGCTGAGAATCTGGCACAACTTGATGCCAGGAAAAGAACCGAACATCTGCGCGAGCAGCATGCATTCGTTGACGAGCTCAAGGCCCTGATGAAAAGCTATCGGCTGTCTGCACCGGATGTGTTGGCCATCCTCCATTCCGCACCCGAAGCCCACTGAACACACGATTCGCTCCTTTGGCTTAGTTGCCCAGCCGTCTTCAGGATGGCGAAAACCATGGCGAGAATCACCGTCTTGCAATGGTATTCGGTGTTGTCTGCTGTAGTCATGAGCTCTGTTCCGTTATTGTTGTCGCTTGGCAGGACTTCAGGCATTGGCAGGAGATTACGGACGATATGGCAACTACTGAGCACACACAG
>JASJKW010000087.1:0-3351 GCA_037621305.1 Pseudomonas sp. | reverse complement strand
CTGATAGAAACCGGGATCGTAGACCCGTGCGGAGCGCGTGGTAACGCCGTAGTCCAGCCCCGCCAGCGCGACAATCTGTTTGATTGTCGAGCCCGGTGGATACAGCCCACGCAGCACCCGATTGAACAGCGGCTGATCCAGCGAGTCGCGCAGCGCACCATAGTCGGCGTGGCTGATACCGGTGACAAACAGGTTCGGGTCAAAGCCCGGCTGGCTGACAAATGCCAGCACCCCGCCCGTCTTCGGCTCTATCGCTACCACCGCCCCGCGACGATTGCCCAGCGCCTGCTCCGCCACTGTCTGCAGCTGGCTGTCCAGGTGCAGCGTCAGATCCGTACCGGACACCGGTTCGGTACGGCTGAGCACCCGCAAAACCCGTCCTCGCGCGTTGGTTTCCACCTCTTCATAACCAACGGTGCCGTGCAGCTGATCTTCGTAGAAACGCTCAACACCCGTTTTGCCGATGTAATGCGTGCCGGCATAGGCTACCGGATCGATACGCTGCATTTCACTTTCGTTGATGCGGCCGACGTAACCCACGGAATGGGAAAAGTGCTCCATCTGCGGGTAATGCCGTACAAAACTGGCCTGCACATCAATACCCGGAAGACGGAACTGGTTCACGGCAATTCTGGCGATCTGCTCTTCATTCAGACCAAACATCACCGGCACCGCTTCAAAGGGCCGCCGCGCCTGCAGCAAGCGCCGTCGCAGCTGCTCGATATCCTCATCATCCAACTGCAACAAGTCGCGCAGCAGGGCAATGGTCGCATCCAGATCGAGGGTTCGCTCGCGGGTAATACTCAGATTGAAACTGGGCCGATTCTCTGCCAGGACCACGCCATGGCGATCATAAATGCGGCCTCGTCCCGGTGGGATGGGCTGCACATGCACCCGGTTGTTTTCGGACAGCGTGGAATGATGCTCGTACTGCACCACCTGCAACCAATACATGCGCCCCAGCAGCCCGAACGCCAACGACACGATGAGCACCACCGCGAGAATGATTCTGCGCTGTACGATGCCTGCGTCGTTGAGATGGTCCTTGATGCGAATCGGCTTGGCCATGTATCACTTGTGGTATGGGTGGCGGTTCAGAATGGTCCAGGCGCGATACAGCTGTTCGGCAAGTAGAATACGTACCAGCGGATGGGGCAGTGTCAGCGGCGACAGTGACCAGCGTTGATCGCTGCGCGCAGCTACCTCGCTGGCGAGGCCTTCAGGCCCACCGACCATCAGATTGACCGTGCGCGCATCCAGCCGCCAGCTTTCCAGCTGCTCGGCCAGCGCTTCGGTGGACCATGGCCGACCTTCGACCTCAAGCGTGACGATTCGTTCGCCGGGCTGCGTGGCCGCCAGCATCTGTTCGCCTTCCCGGCGAATCATGCGGGCAACATCCGCATTCTTGCCGCGGGTGGCCAGCGGAATCTCCACCAGCTCCAGCGGCAGATCAGGCGGCATGCGCTTGGCATACTCCTGATAACCCTGCTCCACCCAGCGTGGCATGCGTGACGCCACGCTGATCAGGCGAATTCGCAAGCGAATTACTCCGCAGCAGGTTGTTGCTGCTGCGCGCGGCGCGATTCAGCACTCTGCCAGAGTTTTTCCAAATCATAGAACTGACGAGTGGCCGGCTGCATGATGTGCACCACGATATCGCCCAGATCCACCAGCACCCATTCGCCGGATTCCTTGCCTTCGATACCCATCGGGCGCACACCTGCGGCCTTGGCCTTCTCGATGACGTTGTCGGCCAGTGCACTCACCTGGCGGTTGGAGCTACCGCTGGCGATGAACATGTAATCGGTAACGCCGGTCAGCTCACGCACATCAATACGTACTACGTCCTTAGCCTTGAGCTCGTCCAACGCACCTTCTACTGCCTTGATCAGATTTTCAATCTGCATAATGGTGTTCAATTCCTAAAATCAGGGCCGGTATAGCCCTTTGGTTTCAATATAGCCAAGCACCGAATCGGGCAACAGAAATCGCGGTGAGCGTCCTGCCTGAATCAGTGAGCGGATATGCGTGGCCGATATGGCCAGTGGCGTCTGCGCCAGGCACAGAATGTCGCCATGGGTGGCCTGCATGGCCGATGCGTCGCCAACACTGCGCGCCGCCAGCAGGTCCTTGAGTACTTCCGGCAGTTCCTGATCCTGCTCGGGCCGCTGTAATACCACCAGGCTGGCCAGCTGCAGAATCTCTTCCCACCGATGCCAGCTGGGCAAGCCACTGAAGGCATCCCAACCGACAATCAGAAACAGGGTGGCCTCGGGGCCCAGTTCGGCACGCAGTGACTCCAGCGTGTCGACGGTATAGGACGGCCGATCACGCTGCAGCTCACAGTCATCCACCAACAGACTGGCATCCGCCGCAGTCGCCAGGCAGACCATTTCCAACCGCTGCTGCGCGCTGGCACCGGGGCTGTCCCGGTGTGGCGGCGTGGCATTGGGGATCAGCCGCAACTCATCCAGCGCCAGGTATTCACGTACCTCAACGGCGCTGCGCAAGTGTCCGAAGTGAATCGGATCGAACGTCCCCCCAAGCAGGCCGACACGTATTGTCACTGGCGGATGTGCCCATCGCCATAGACAATGTATTTCTCGCTGGTCAGGCCTTCCAGTCCTACCGGGCCACGGGCATGCAGCTTGTCGGTGGAGATACCTATTTCCGCACCGAGGCCGTATTCAAATCCATCAGCGAAGCGGGTCGAAGCATTGACCATCACCGAACTGGAATCCACTTCACCAAGAAAGCGCCTGGCCCGGGTGAAATCCTCAGTGACGATCGACTCGGTATGCTGCGAGCTGTAGCGGTTGATGTGATCCATCGCCTCGTCCATGTCCGCCACTACGCGAATCGACAGAATCGGCGCGAGATACTCGGTGGACCAATCCTCTTCGCTCGCAGCGGTCGCCTGCGGCAGGATGGAACAGGTCTGCGGGCAACCGCGCAATTCTACCTGCTTGTCGGCATAGAGTGCGGCCATGCGCGGCAGAAACTCAGCGGCCACATCGCGGTGCACCAGCAATGTTTCCATCGCATTGCACACACCGTAGCGGTGGGTCTTGGCGTTCAGGGCAATGGCCTCGGCCTTGTTCAGATCAGCACGATCATCCACATAGACATGGCAGATGCCATCCAGATGCTTGATCACCGGCACGCGCGCGTCGCGGCTGATGCGTTCGATCAGCCCTTTGCCGCCCCGCGGCACTATCACATCCACGTATTCCGGCATGCTGATCAGGGCGCCCACAGCAGCGCGGTCGGTGGTTTCCACCACCTGAACCACTTCCTGCGGCAGGCCGGCGGCGTCCAGACCCTGGCGAATGCACTGAGCAATGGCGCGAT
>JASJKW010000086.1:0-6569 GCA_037621305.1 Pseudomonas sp. | reverse complement strand
GATAGCATCGTCTTTTTCAGGTATACCCATAGCAGCCTAGCCCACTTATTCCAAAATCACATAAAAATATACCAAAACAAGAGAAGTAGAGCTAAGACGGCTTTGATATAATTCGCCGCTGAGCCGAACGGCCCGCCACCGGCGGGTACACAGACAGGAGAACCTGATGTCAACTTCGCTATTGGATATACCCGCGCTAGCCGAGAGTCTTGCGGAGAAATCTCCCCAGGCAATACTCGAGTTTGCGTTGAAAAGCGTAGAGAACATCTGGCTATCCTTCAGTGGCGAACATGCGGTCCTCCTCGACATGGCCTGGAAGATCAACCCGGACATCAGGGTCTTTACCCTTGATACCGGCCGGCTGCACTCCGAGACCTACCAATTCCTTGAGGAAGTCCGCCAGTTTTACGGCATCAAGCTTGAAATCCTGTCGCCTGATCATAAGGTTCTCGAGGCCTATACTCGGGAAAAGGGCCTATTCGACTTCTACCAGAGCGGCCATACCGAGTGCTGCGGGATTCGCAAGACCGCACCGCTGCGCCGTGTACTTAATAATGCCGATGCCTGGATCACCGGCCAGCGCCGAGATCAGAGTCCCGGCACGCGCGGTGAGGTGCCGGTGATTCAGGTGGATACCACGTTCTCCACCGACGATAACACTTTGATCAAGTTCAACCCGCTGGCTAATTACAGCAGTGAAGACCTGTGGAACTACATCCGCATGCTCGAGCTGCCTTATAACAAGCTGCATGAACGGGGTTTTATCAGCATTGGCTGCGAACCCTGCACCCGTCCGGTGTTGCCGAACCAGCATGAGCGCGAAGGTCGCTGGTGGTGGGAAGAGTCAACTCAGAAGGAATGCGGTCTGCACGCAGGTAACCTGATAGCCCGCGGCTGAGCCCGCGGGCTTTGCCCTAGCGAGCCGATGCAGCTCTGGCGGCGTTGCCCATGCGGATAGTCGCACGTTGCATAAGGGCGCACTCTGTCAACAGACGGCCAGCCACGCGGACAGCGTGCTCCCGCAATTCCGGCACAGCGGTCGCCTCCCAAAAACATCCTTTGAGCATGGGCCCCACGTAGCTCAACCAAGGCACTGGATTACCCTGGATATCCCGGGTGCACAGCTGTTGGTCAACTTCGATTCCCAGCCCCAGTGGGTCGGGCTGGAGGAGACCGCTCGCTCGAAGTTGCCTGATCAAACCATCATTGACCAGCGCCGGATTGCCGTTGGGCCCCGTGCAGTTGATAATTCTGGACACTCGCAGCTGTTCGGTATCCTGTCCGCCGCGCGCCCGGAGAGTCACAAGTACACCATCGTCGGTCCTTTCCACGCTCAACAGTTGCCCGGCACGCGGTTGAATCTGACCATGGGCAAGCGCAGCGCTGAACAGCCTATAGGAGTCCGGCGCCACCCTGTGTCGATGTGCATCCCAATAGGGTTGCGCATGGCGAAGGAATCGCCGTTTTTCCACGGCCGGCAAACGTTGCCACAGCTCGGCTGTGACCGGGCGCAGAGCCGCGACCAAATCACGCCAATCAGGACCGAGTCCTTGACACCTGTTCACCTGATGACGTAACAGCTTCATATAGGCGAGAGTGCTGGGCCGCGCGTCCAGCATGCGCTGTACAAAGTCCTGCGGCACCTCAGCCGAACCGCGCTGGGTGCGATGCGGCAGGGGTAGCAGTCCCCGGCGAGACAACATATGGATCGTGCCCGAATGCTTGCGCTGCAATAGCCCTGTTACCACATCCAGGGCCGTCAATCCGGCACCAATCAGCAGTACCGACTCAGCGGCGTCATGATCGGACGCATCGCCAAGCCAAGGGTCCTGCTGGTATCTATCGGCCAATAGCTTGATGTCGATATTGCCCGGCGTACGCGGGGCAAAGTGACCGAACGCCAGCACAACATGATCGGCATGCAGCACCCGACCATTATCCAGCTCGATACAGGACTTCTCGGCTTCACGGTATATTTTTCGGGCTTCGCCGTGCAGCCGTACTACCTGACCCAGAGGCGCCGCGGCCTGCTCGGCTTCGTCCAGCCGGGCACTCAAGTAGTCTCCGTACAAACTACGGGGGACAAAGGCGTCCGATCCCACCCCGGGAAGACGGCTTCTACAGAAACGCAGGAAGTCGTTCCTGTCATCGGCCAGAACCGACATGTTGCCGGCAGGCACATTGAGTAGATGCTGCGGACTGCTGGTGCCATAAGCCAAGCCCCGGGCCATACCGCCGGATCGGTTTATCAGTATGATGCGGATACTGGATTGGCAATCACGCAACAGATTGATCGCCGTGGCAGTACCACTGAATCCAGCACCGATGATCACTATGGTATACATGGCTGCCTCTCAGCTGTAATTTTTTCCCGCGAGCAAGCCGCCATCGGCGACAAATTCCGCTCCGGTACAATAGGAAGCCCGGTCAGATGCAAGAAATGCCACCAGCTCCGCCACTTCCGCAGGCTGGCCTGCCCGGGGAATGGGTTGCCCTGCGTAGGATGAGTCGTCCTCGGAGATATCCATGGAGGTCGCCATGCCACCGGGGTGCACTGAATTTACCCGGATGTTGTAGCGACCATATTCCAGCGCAGCGCATTTGCTCATCCCACGCACGGCAAACTTGCTGGCCACATAAGCGGAAAACCCGCCGAGGCCCGTGAGCCCGCCGGTGGAAGAAATATTCACAATAGCGCCACCGCCGGCCTGTCTCATCGGCCCCAGCACTGTTTTCATACCCAACCAGCAACCGGTCTGGTTCACGCCTACAACGGCCTGATAGTCCTCGAAGCTGAAGCGCTCCAGAGCGCCTACCTTGAGAATGCCGGCATTATTGACGAGCACATCAAGCTTTTCGAATCGCTGTACCGTCGCCGCCACCACGGTGTCCCAGCTCTCCGGGCGGGTCACATCAAGGAAGTGGAACATGGCAACCTCACCCAGCTCCTCCGTCAGCTCTCGCCCCGGGGCCTCCAGTACATCAGCTATGACTACCCGGGCACCTTCGGCAACGAACAAACGGGCCAACTCTGCACCCATGCCGCGCGCTGCCCCCGTAATCAGTGCCACCTTCCCCTTCAACTCATCCATCCCCTGCCTCCTGACTATCAATACCTAGTACTGTTTTTAACACCTGCACGCGATAGCGACCTACCTCATACGAGGGAGATCAGAAGCAAAGGAGCGAAAAGCCGAATTTTTCACCAGCATGGTTCAAACCAGCGATGCCGGGCCCGCGCGAATGAGTTAAACCTGCAGCACCTGACAACAAGAATGAGGAATGCTCGATGTTATCTCTGAAAGACAAGGTGGCTATTGTGACCGGCGCCGGCTCCGGTATTGGCCGGGCCAGCGCGTTGAGAATGGCGCAGTTGGGTGCTTCGGTTACGGTGGCGGATATCGATCTCGAACGCGCCACAACCGTAGCCCGGGAAATCTGTGACCTCGGCGGCCAGGCCATCGCCCACCAGGTGGATGTTGCTGAAGAAAGCCAGATCCGTCACATGGTGAACGCCACGGTCGAACAATTTGGCGGCCTGGATGTGCTGCACAATAACGCGGCGGATGTACGGCCCGAGACCTATGGTCGGGACCTGACGGTGACAGAGATGGACACCGCGCTGTGGGATTCCTTTATGGCGATCAACCTGCGCAGCGTCATGCTGGGCTGCAAATGGGCCATTCCCGAGATGCTCAAACGGGGCGGCGGCACCATCATCAATACCTCCTCACTGGCCGCCAGCAGTGGCCAGGACACCACCGTTGCCTATGGCGTATCCAAGGCGGGCGTCAACACCCTGACCCAGTATGTAGCAACCCAATATGGGAAGCAGGGCATCCGCTGCAACGCTATCGCCCCCGGCTATACATTGACCGCAGCCGGCCGTGCTGCCCCCCCGGGGTTTCTTGAGGTTTATGAAAAGAACACCCTGACACCCTACCTCGGCGAGCCGGAAGATCTGGCCAACGTGGCAGCGTTCCTGGCCTCCGACCAGTCTCGCTATATCACCGGGCAGATCATTGCCGTCGACGGCGGTATCAGTGCACATGCCACCACTATGGCGGCGATGCGTGAGCTGAATCGCTAATAGCCGAAGGCAAGCCCTCGGATGAGGGCTTGCCTGGCAGTGCACAGCCTTAACCAGGATCAGTCCGGTAGTGTATAGGCCACTAGGTAATCACCCAATTTGGTGCCCAGGTATTTATGCCCACCGGCGGCAATGACCACATATTGCTTACCTTGCTCCGACAGGCGATAAGTCATGGGTGTTGCCTGGCCACCTGCTGGTAACCGCGACTTCCATAGCTCCTCCCCGGCCTTGAGGTCAAAGGCGCGGATGTAGTTATCTGTTGTCGCGCCAATGAAGATCAATCCCGATGCAGTAATGACCGAACCACCCATATTGGGCACACCCATGTTCATCCACAGCGGGAATGGCGCCGTATCCCGCGTCGTACCCAGCGGAATCTCCCAGAGGCGTTTACCCTCGTGCAAATCAATGGCCACCAGATTGCCCCACGGCGGCTTGACACAGGGAGCTCCAAAAGGCGACAGCATGGGCTCCATCGTATTACCGTAGTCAGCACCGAAGGCCGGTAATACCATGTCGCCCTCGGCGATCCGCCTGTCAGTTTCCTCCCGGGGGATCATGCGAATGATAGCCGGAACATGGGTGGTGTTGGCGATCAGGATACCGTTGACCGGGTCCACGGATACCCCACCCCAGTTGGAGGTCCCCATGAAGCTGGGGTAGAAGATGGTGCCGCGAGTGGAGGGTGGCGTGAATACACCTTCCCAGTTGGCCGAGCGGAATTGATCCATACAATGCGCCTTGTCCCAGGGCGTGAACCCCCAGATATCCTCCTCCGTTAGATCTCTGCGCAATATGAAGGCCGGATTGACCGGGAACGGCTGGGTTGGTGACAGCTGTTCTCCCGGCAGCGCCCCCACCAGAGACACTTCCCGCTCTTCCACCGGGAACAGAGGCTCACCGGTTTCGCGGTTCAGGATGAACAGGTGCCCCTGCTTTGTGGCCTGCGCCAGCGCCGGGACCGAGCCCTGCTCCGCCGGCAGATCGAAGAGCACCGGTTGTGCCGGGAGATCATAATCCCAGACATCATGGTGTACCGTGCGGAAATGCCAACGCACCGTCCCGTTCTGAGCATCCAACGCCACAACCGAGGCAGCATAATAATCACGACCGTCACGCACTGAACTGATGTGGTCAGGACTGGCATTACCCATCGGCAGGAAGATCAGCTTGCGCTCCCTATCCACGGACATGGCCGCCCAGACGTTGGGGGTTCCTCGGACATAGGGCTCATCAGTATCTGCCACCTCATCATCCGAACGATGTGGAGGCAGGGGATTCCAGGCCCAGGCTAGCTCGCCGCTACGCGCATCGAACGCCCTGATCACCCCGGCCGGCACATCCACGCGCATATTGTCGGGAATCCGGCCGCCGACTACCACCTTGCCGTCGATCACCACTGGCGGGGAGGATACCGCCAGATCACCCGGCTCGGTCTGCCCCAGACCGGCGGTCAGGCTGACCGTGCCCTGTTCGCCGAAGTTGGCGCAGAGCTCACCATTGCGGGCGTCGAGGGAAATTAAACGACCATCAAGCGTGCCGAAGAATATCCGGCTGGCGCAGGCCTCAGCAGACGGTTCGGGGTCCTCCCAGTAGGTTACGCCCCGGCAATTGAGCAGATAGGTGCCCCGGTAATCGGCCCGGGCGTCATGGGTCCATAATTCCTCACCGGTTTCAGGATCAATCGCCGCAATCCTGTTCAAACCGGTGCAAACGTAGAGGCGCCCACCCCCCAATACGGGCGTGGCCTCCAGAGTAGGGGATACACCGTCCTTGTCTTCATTTTCTCCCAACCGGTACGTCCAGGCCTTTTCGAGGTGCTGCACGTTATCCGGGGTGATCTGGGTCAGGGGTGAGAAACGACTCCCCCCTTCATCCCCACCCCAATGTTCCCAACCCGCGACAGGGCCCTGGTAATCGATCTCGACATCCTTGTTACATCCAACCAGTGTAATCGCCAGCGACAGAAGCAGCGGTGTAGCAATGTATTTCATCTTGTTCTCATATGTACATTAAACCAACTGGGCTCAGCAGCAGCTAGAGGCGCTGGGACGGAATGAAGCCACCGTCTACCACCAGCTCAGTTCCGGTAATATAGCTGGCATCGTCCGACAGCAGGAAACGCACAGCCGTCGCTATTTCCCTGGGTTCGCCAAGCCGGCCCAGCATCGCCCGCCGCTCAAAGAGATGTGCAAAGGAGTCATCGCCCTCGTGGAAGAGCATGGGTGTGCGAATCGCTCCCGGGCTCAGCGCGTTGATTCGGATCCCCTCATTGGCCAGGCTATCCGCGAGCGACTTCACCAACGACAGCAGCCCCCCCTTGGAAGCGGTATAAGCAGGGATGAGGCCGCTACCCAGAGTCGCGTTCATGGATGCAATGCCCACCACGGCAGAGCCCGGATTGGCTTTCAGATCCGGCAATGCTGCCTGTACCAGAAACACCAGAGCACGCAGATTGACGTCCATCACTGCATTC
>JASJKW010000085.1:0-3511 GCA_037621305.1 Pseudomonas sp. | reverse complement strand
CGGTTTGGGGCTTCGCCGGCCGCAGTGCGCGCTTGATCGGGGGGCCCGGTCTGGGGTTTTCCGCCTGGGGTGCCGCGACCAGCTCAGTGGCTGGCCTCGCATCCACTGCGCAGCAGATCTGGTTGCGGCCACTGACCTTGGCCTGATACAGGGCTCGGTCAGCACGGGCCAGCGCGGAATCAATGTTCTCCTGACTGACATCGATCTCGGTGACGCCGATGCTGATCGCGATCCGTACCCGCTCATTCAGGCTGGCGACTACCCCCAGCGCCTGCACGGCGATGCGTATGCGTTCCGCGCACCGGCTGGCTTCCAGCAGAGCGGTGTCCGGCAGCAGGATGACAAACTCTTCGCCGCCGAACCGCGCAACCAGATCCCGCGCGCGGCTGTGTTCCCTAAGCAACTTGGCCAGCTTGATCAGGACCTGGTCGCCGCAAGCGTGGCCATAGTCATCGTTTACCTGTTTGAAATGATCTATGTCCAGCATCATGACTGATACCGAGGTATGGGTGCCTTTCGCCAGTTCCAGCAGGTAGTTGGCTTGCGGAAAGAAGAACCGGCGGTTGTAGAGCTTGGTCAGGGGGTCGGTGGAGGCCTGTTTCTCCAGTTCTTCCTGGGAGGCACGAAGATCTTCCAATAACTTGATGCGGTGAGAGATGACAAAGGCCAGGGTCAGGGCCTCGAGCATGATGCCGATACCCACGCCATGGCTGCTCAGATAGCTCGTTGGAACCAGACCTTTATAGAACAGCACGGCAATGCCGCTGAACAACACAAAGAAACTGTGGCCGAGTAGAAAGTATTTTGCCAGCGGATGGCCCTTGCGATGCAGCGAGATCACGACCGATAAAGTCACTACCATCATCAGTGCCGCCAGGCTGCTGGCAGGTTCGAGCGCAGAAGATATATCAAACAGGCCCCAGATCAGCGAGCCGCTCAATAGCAGGATAAGGCCTTGCAGAAAGCGGTGTTCGGTGGGGTAGAGTGATTTGGTCTCGAAGATAGCCATTATAAACAGCAACAGAAAGGCTGCCATGGCAAACAGCGATATGTTAAGTCTGAAGACGGCATCGCCATACACATCGAATACATTGGCGATCAGCCCGTAGGACAGCGCGATCCATACCATGCCGGAGATCAGATACAGGGAGTAGTAGATGTTTTCTTTTTTGCTGGTAGCGAAGTACAACAGCCCGTTGTAAATCACCAGCGCCAGCAACATGCCAACCATCAGCGCTATATCGATATTGGTTTTCGCCATCACCCGGCGGGAGAAGTTCGGGTCCAGAACCTCGATGGCAAACCATTGGTGTGAATAGGCAAAACTGCGCAGATATAGAGTGGCGGACTGGCCAGCGGGCAGGGTGAGTGGGTACACCACGGTACCGCGATACATCAAGTCAGTGCCGTCAAGCTGGCGCATATCGATTAACTCGCTGCGCACCAGCTCGCCGTTGCGTTCCTCATGGATATCAATTGACCTCACGTGATAGGCGTGCGGCAGGTGGACAAAAAGCCGATGGTCGACGCCTGAGGTGTTGTCCAGAATCAGCTTGTACCAAGCGACCCGTGCACTGGTGCCCAGGCTGGGGTGGTTGCTGGTTTCCTGGAAGGGGAGCGTCCTGACCTCTTCAACGGTCAGTTCCTGCGAAGGGTCCACATGATAGCCGATCCTGAAATTGGTCAGGTCGACCTGGCTCTGGCCGATTGAAACCCGGGGCTCTGCCCACGCCAGCACGGTTACCAACTGGAGCAGCAGTATGAACAGCAGTTGCCGGTGTAGGCCCATCTGCGATCACCCGTAGTGTTTTTATGAGTCAGGAGACTGTCTCAGTGTATGACAGTATTGCAGGTGGCGCTTGGCCATGTGTCGAAAAGATTGCTGACAGCCCTGAGAGGCTGGTCATCGAGGAAATCTGTGCTGGGGCGTCGCCACCAAAACGGGTACCGCCGAACGATAGGAACTCACAACACTGTCCGTCCGGACTAGCCAGCATATACTTGTCAGGCTATGGTATTCGCCAATAAAAAACTCTATTTAAATCAGCGAGATAAAAATGGCCTTTAGCTTCGAGCAGCTGCAGCAACGGTGTCAGAGCGAGTGGGATGCCTATATTCAGCACGACTTTGTCCGCCAGCTGGGTGAGGGTATCCTGGATGAAGATGCCTTCCGTCACTATCTCAAACAGGACTACCTGTTCCTGATCCAGTTTGGCCGAGCCTTTGCCTTGGCCGCCTACAAAAGCCCGACGCTGGAAGACCTGCGCCACGCCAAGGCCGGACTGGAAGCCATCATCGGCCTGGAGCTGGGGCTGCATATCGAATACTGCCGCCAGTGGGGTATCTCCGAAGCGGAACTGCAGGCATTGCCCGAAGCCCGTGCCACCCTGGCCTACACCCGCTATGTGCTGGACACCGGCAACCGTGGCGATCTGTTGGATCTGCACGTCGCGCTGGCGCCTTGCCTGGTCGGTTATGCCCAGGTCGCCAAATGGCTGATCGGCCGCAGCGAAACCCTGCGCGGCGAGACCAACCCCTACGAGCCCTGGATTGCCATGTACGAAAGTGACGCATTCCAGCAGGCCAGCGCCGCCGAGGTTGAATGGTTGAACCGCGAACTGGCCGATGTATCACCCCGGCGTTTCGAACAACTGGTGCGCATCTTCAGCGATGCCACCCGGCTGGAAATCGACTTCTGGGATATGGGGTTGACGCAACGGATGTAAGGTTGGGCAGGCTGTTATCTGCCTGCCATGAAATGCCTGCAATTGGGAGCGCATATGCCCGTTTCACTACCTCGCTTGTACTCTTTCCGCCGTTGTCCTTACGCCATGCGCGCTCGACTCGGCCTCCTGTTTGCCGGGCTGGAGGTGGAGCTGCGGGAGGTGGAGCTGAAAAACAAGCCGGCACAGATGCTGGCGATCAGCCCCAAAGGCACTGTTCCGATTCTGGAGTTGGTTGAAGAGGGGGCCTCTGAAAGGTCTGTTATCGAGGAAAGCCGGGAAATAGTGGAATGGGCGCTGCGACAGAATGATCCGCAAGGTCTCCTGAACACCGACCTGGTCAGCGCCAATACTCTGATCGACCAGAACGATAAGGAATTCAAACATTGGTTGGATCGCTACAAATACGCCGATCGCCATCCCGAGTTGACCCAGTCAGAGTATCGGCAGCGTGGCGAGGTGTTCTTGCAGGTATTAGAGCAGCTTCTCGCTAAAAACCGGTATCTGCTGGGGGCCGATATCAGTATTGCTGATATCGGCATCATGCCTTTTGTGCGCCAGTTCGCCCATGTGGATCAGGAGGTGTTTTATAGCCTGCCTTATCCGAATTTACAGCGGTGGCTGAGGGAGTGGTTGGAACACCCGGCTTTTCAGCAAGTCATGGTCAAGTTTCGACCTTGGCAGGCAGGGGACGAAGGAAGGGTGTTTCCACAGAACGGCACACAAGTTTGAGCGCACTTGGTTAGCGCAGCGAGTATGAACCGACTCCGCCCCTTCGCTGTCAATAA
>JASJKW010000084.1:0-3302 GCA_037621305.1 Pseudomonas sp. | reverse complement strand
TGCGCCGTCTACCCAATTCTACGAGAATATCTCTGGTGTCGATGCCATAGGTCTTCGAGGCCGTCTCTGCATGGCGCAGGAAGCTCGAATACACGCCGGCGTAGCCCAGCCCCAGGGTCTCCCGGTCTACTCGCACCGGGCGGTCTTGCAGTGGGCGGACAATGTCATCGGCAGCGTCCATCAGCGTGTACAGGTCAGTGCCGTGGTTCCAGCCCATGCGCTCGGCAGCAGCGATAAACACTTCCAGCGGTGCGTTGCCGGCACCGGCACCCATACCCGCCAGACTGGCGTCGATACGATCACAGCCCTCTTCCACCGCAGTGATCGAGTTGGCCACACCCAGGCTCAGGTTGTGGTGCGCGTGCATGCCGGTATGCGTGGCCGGGTCGAGTACGTCCTTGAAGGCGCGCATGCGGTCGCGGATGTCTTGCATGTTCATCGCGCCGCCCGAATCAGCCATATAGATGCAGGTGGCGCCGTAGCTTTCCATCAGCTTGCCCTGGGCAGCCAGCTGCTCGGCGGGGATCATGTGGCTCATCATCAGAAAGCCCACGGTGTCCATACCCAGTTCCCGGGCGTATTCGATGTGCTGTTTGGATACGTCGGCCTCGGTGCAGTGGGTGGCCACCCGCACCACCCGGGCACCGGCATCATAGGCCGCCTTGAGGTCGTGCACGGTACCGATACCGGGCAGCAGCAACGTGGCGATCTTGGCGTGCTTGACTACATCCGCCACCGCCTCGATGTACTCCAGATCGGTATGCGCGGCAAAGCCGTAGTTGAAGGTCGAGCCCTGCAGACCGTCACCGTGGGCCACTTCGATGGAGTCCACCTTGGCCTGGTCCAGCGCCCGGGCGATATCCTGCACGTTCTGGATCGAGTACTGGTGGCGGATGGCATGGCTGCCGTCGCGCAGGGTTACGTCGGAAATATACAGTTTGCGTTTCGGATCGAAGCTCATGCGGCACCTCCTGCAGTGAGCATGGACTGGGCCATGCGCTCGGCGGTGGCCAGCGCGGCAGAAGTCATGATGTCGAGGTTGCCGGCATAGGCTGGCAGGTAGTGAGCAGCACCTTCAACTTCGAGGAACACCGAAGTCTTCAGGCCGCTGCGCAGGCCGACACCGGGAATATTCAGCGGTGCCGATTCGGGAATCACATCGAACTGCACCTGCTGTTTCAGGCGATAACCCGGCACGTAGCGCTGTACCGCAGCGGCCATTTCCTCGACTGAAGCAGCCACCTTGTCCTGATCGACCAACTCCGACAGTACAAATACCGTGTCACGCATGATCATCGGCGGCTCGGCCGGGTTCATGATGATGATCGCCTTGCCCTTCTGCGCGCCGCCGATCACCTCGATGGCTTTGGAGGTCGTCTCGGTGAACTCGTCGATATTGGCGCGGGTGCCGGGGCCGGCAGACTTGCTGCTGATCGAGGCAACGATCTCGCCGTAATGTACCTTGGCCACTCTGGACACAGCAGCAACCATAGGAATGGTCGCCTGGCCACCGCAGGTGACCATGTTGACGTTGGTCTGATTAAGGTGCTCTTCCAGATTCACCACCGGCACGCAGTACGGGCCGATGGCTGCCGGGGTCAAATCGATCATGCGCAGGTTCGGTTTGAGCTGACGCAACAGCGCCTCGTTACGCACATGGGCTCCGGCGCTGGTGGCGTCGAACACAAAATCGATGTCGGCGAATTCCGCCATCTGTGCCAGGCCGTCCACGCCCTGGTAGGTGGTGGCCACTCCCATGCGCTTGGCACGCGCCAGACCATCGGATTCGGGATCGATACCAACCATCACGGCCATCTCGATATGCTGCGCGTTGCGCAGGATCTTGATCATCAGGTCGGTGCCGATATTGCCCGAGCCGATGATCGCGGCTTTGAGTTTCTTGCTCATGGTTTTATGTCCTCAATAGGGTTCAGGCAAAACGCACGCGGCAGCCACCGAGGCCGGCGATGGTCATGCTCAGATTGTCACCAGCGGTGACGGGCACCATGCCCGACAGCGCACCGGAGAGAATCACCTCACCGGCCTTCAGCCCCATGCCCAACCGCCCCAGGGTATTGGCCAACCAGGCCACGGCAATGGCCGGCGAGCCCATGGTGGCCGCGCCTGCCCCGGTACCGACCACGGCACCATTCTTCTCCAGCACCATGCCGATGCTGTACAGATCCAGGCTGCGCGGATCGACCAGTCGGTCACCCAGCACGAACAGCCCGCAGGAGGCGTTGTCCGCTACGGTGTCCTGGATCTTGATCTGCCAGTCACGCACCCGCGAATCGACAATCTCGAAACAGGCCATCACGCCCTCGGTAGCACGCAGCACATCAGCCACGGTCACACCCGGCCCGGCCAGATCCTGCTTGAGGACGAAAGCGATCTCGCCTTCAGCCTTGGGCTGGATCAGCGTGGCCATATCGACAGTTTCGCCCTGGTTCACCACCATGCGATCGGTGAGCATGCCGAAGTCGGGCTGATCGACCTTGAGCAGGTCCATCACCGCCTGGCTGGTCACGCCGATTTTCTTGCCGATGATGCGTTCGCCGTCGTCCAGCCGCCGGGCCATCAGCTGTTGCTGGATGGCGTAGGCATCAGTGATGGTCAGCTCCGGGTGCCGCTCGGTCAGCGGCGCCACCATGCGCGCCTCGCGAAGAGCGCCGAACAATTCGTTGCCCAGGTCGGCATGCAGCGGGTTGTTACTCATGATTCAACTCCCTCGGATTCAAGCGCCTCGGTGTGACGGGCCATGGCCTCGCAACCGGCCAGCGCACAGATAATGTCTTCTTCCTCACTGGCGCCCGATACGCCCAGCGCGCCGATCAGCCGATTACCCAGCCGAATCGGGAAGGCGCCGCCCATGGCGACGATCTCCGGGCGCAACATCAGGTTCATGCGGATACGCTCGCAGGCGTTGTCGATCATGTCGCCCAAGGTGCTGCTGGGCAGACCGAAGGACGCCGACGTTCGGGATTTTTCGGTGGCCAACTGGATGCTGTGCCAAGGGGTACCCTCGGTGCGGGCGAAGGCCATCAGATGCCCTCCTCCGTCGACCACGGCAATGCTGACTTGCAGCTGGTTGCTGCGCGCACAATCAAGTGCCGCATCGACGCCAATACGTGCCAGATCCAAAGACATGCCATCGCCTCGCAGGCGTGGTAGTGGTAATCCCTGCCCCTTCATGACAATACCTCTTCAACTGCATAGGCGCGGCGTTCGGTCGGGTCCAGGGTAGCCGCGGAACGCTCAGCCTCGGCTTGCTTTTCCTGCACGCTGTACTTGGTGGTGAAGTG
>JASJKW010000083.1:0-6671 GCA_037621305.1 Pseudomonas sp. | reverse complement strand
CTGCTGCGCCATGGCGCCTCCCGAAAAAATGTCGCTCAGCCGCGCAAACCCATGCCCTGACGAGCAAACAGGCTCTTGAGCGGCGGCAGAAGATCCAGCGCCAGCAGCCCGGCATTGCGGCCTGCCACCAGTGCAGAATGGCGATTACTGAACAATTCGGTCAGGTAGTGACTGAAGGCGACTGTGGCCGTCTGATCAGCATATTGACCGTCGATATAGTTCTGCAGCACCGCCAGTGAGCCGGGATCACGCTGTTCGCGCTGAGCCTGCAGCAGACTATCGGCCAGCGCCATGGCGTCACGCAGAGACAGGTTGAATCCCTGCCCGGCAATCGGATGCAGACTGTGCGCGGCGTTGCCGAGCACCACCAGATGCGAGCGCACCTGCTCTTCGGCTTCGATCAGGTTCAATGGATAGCTGGCACGCTCACCGACCTTGGTCAACGCGCCCATGCGAAAGCCGAACGCAGCCTGCAGACGCTGCAGGAACTCGGCATCCGGCAGGGCGGCGACGGCGTCGGCGATATCCACCGGCAGACTCCAGACCAGCGCGCTGCGCTGCCCGGACAATGGCAACAATGCCAGAGGTCCGCTCTCGGTGAAACGCTCATAGGCCACACCCGCATGCCCATCCGCCGAGGTAATGTTGGCGATGACTGCCACCTGCTGGTAGGGATTGACCTTGCGCTGGATCCCCAGCTGCTCGAGCAGACCAGAGCGCCCGCCGTCCGCGATGACCAACAGGTCCGAGGACAGCTGCTGCGGACCGTTCGGGGTCTGCAGATCCAGCGCATAACCACCCGGCTGAGGTCTGGCGTGCGCGACCCGTGCCGGCGCCAGCCATTCAATGGCCTGATGATCCAGCGAGCCCAGCAATACTTCACCCAGCCAGGCATTCTCGACGATATAGCCCAGTGCCGGCACACCTTCATCGGCAGCATGCATCAGGGCCGATCCGGGATGCCCCTGATCGGACACGTGAATCTGTCGGATAGGTTCAGCCCGACGTGCCAGATCAGTCCAGATGCCCAACCGCTCGAACAGTCGTCGACTGCCATGGGACAGCGCCGTGGATCGATTGTCGTAGCTTGGCTGCCAGCCGCCCTTGACCGGCGGCTGTGCCTCGATCAGACGAATCTTCCAACCGGCCTCCCGAGCGCAGTCCTGCAGCCCCAGCGCGAGGCTGGCGCCGACCATGCCGCCACCGACAATGTTCAGGCTGATAGTCACGCAGGCACATCCGTGGCGGCACGGGCGCGCGCCATCAGCGCTTCAATCTCATCCGCTTCGCGCGGTACATTGCCGGTCAGCACATCGTGACCTTCGCGGGTGACCACCACATCATCCTCGATACGGATACCGATACCGCGCCACTTGAGCGGTACATCCTCGTTGTCCGGGGCGATATAGATACCCGGCTCGACGGTCAGTACCATGCCGGGTTCCAGGACCCGCCACTCACCGCCCACCCGGTATTCACCGACGTCATGCACATCCATGCCCAGCCAATGCCCGGCGCGGTGCATATAGAACGGGCGGTAAGCGCCACTGACGATCAGCTCTTCCAGATCACCATTGAGCAGACCCAGCTCCAGCAGCCCGGCAGTGATCACCCGCACGGTCGCATCATGGGCTTCGTTCCAGTCGCGACCGGGGCCGATTACCGCGAACGCAGCGGCCTGGGACTTGAGCACGATGTCATAAATGGCACGCTGTTCAGGACTGAAGCGACCGTTGGCAGGAAAGGTGCGGGTAATGTCACTGGCATAACAGTCCAGTTCACAACCCGCATCGATCAGTACCAGATCGCCGTCGCGGATCTGACTGGTGTTCTCGGTGTAGTGCAGGATGCAGGCATTGCGGCCAGCGGCAACAATCGACGCATAGGCCGGCGAACGACTGCCGTGGCGCATGAAGGTGTGCTGCAGCTCGGCTTCCAGCTGATATTCATACATGCCCGGGCGGCATACCTGCATGGCGCGGACGTGGGCCTCGGCGGAAATATCACCGGCGGCCTGCATGACGCGAATCTCCGCCGCACTCTTGTACAGGCGCATGTCATGCAGCAGGTAGTCCAGGGCGATGAATTCCTTCGGCGGCTCGGCGCCCAGGCGCGCCTTGCTGCGAATGGTATTGACCCAGCCCGTCAGGCGCATGTCGAACTCCTGGTTCACGCCCACCGCGTAATACACCCGTTCGCGACCTTCGATCAGCCCCGGGAGAATGTCATCGATATCGCTGATGGGGAAAGCATCGTCCGCACCATAGGCCGCGACGGCGCCTTCCTGGCCGGCTCGATAGCCGTCCCAGAGCTCCCGCTCCTTGTCCTTTTCCCGGCAGAACAGCACATATTCACCATGCTCACGGCCCGGGATCAGTACCGCCACCGCTTCCGGTTCGGGAAAGCCGGTCAGATACTGGAAGTCGCTGTCCTGTCGATACAGATGCTCGACGTCCCGATTGCGAATGTAGACCAGAGCCGCCGGCAAAATGGCGATGCTACCGGGTTCCATCTGCGCCATCAGCGTCTTGCGACGACGGGCGTATTCCTGCTTGCTAATGTGCATGGGCAACTCTCAATGCAGTGAGGCGGGCGGTTGGTCCTGCGGCTTATCGGCTGGCTGACATTCGCTGAACAGCAAGAGTGCAGCCATCCGCACGTATTCCATGACTTCCATGAAATCCGCCTCATTGGCTTCGGACTCTTCCAGATCGGCCTGTACCTGAGCGATAGCGGCAAAGTCAGCCAGCACGCTGGTGGCTTCCTCGCTCAACTCACCTTCGCGTCCCACCAGACCGAAGCCGCCGAGAAAGCCTTCGCACCACTGCCCCAGCGCCAGCGTCCGGCGATCAATGGTCGAGTCATCATCTGGCACCAGCAGCGTCAGGTCAAAACCACTGCCGGCCAACTGCGCCAGACTGGCATCGTGCAACTGGATCAGCAGAACCTTGTCCGCTTCGGACAGCTGGCCTCGGCCATCAATGACCTCACGGGCCGCATCCAGCCAGGCGGTGTGGTCCAGACGGCTGCCGGCAGAGAGCCGCCCAACCAGGTGGCCGTGCAATTCAGCGGGGAAACCGGCCGCACCCTGTTCAGTGAACATCTGGTCGACGCGGTCATAATCAAAAGTGGCAGACATCAGAGCCATAGTTTTCTGGTCTCTCGGGCATGAATAGATAATGCTGGGAATCTTCCCAGACAGCTGCCATATCCTACAGACCTGACAGCCTCGGGAACAACCTGGCTTGCGCTCCGCATCTCGTCACCACGGCTACCAACCGGGTTCTCACAATCCTGCATCAGGGTTTGACCACCCTGCCGGGCGGCTCTATAGTTCCCCGACAGCGGGATGACAGCAGAATGGCGCCAAATGGACGAACCCGATATCAACAATCTGATTGAAAAAACAGACCAGCTGATCAGCATCTGTGATCGACTGCAAAAACAGAACCACCAGCTCCTGGCCCAGGAACGTTCCTGGCGTGAAGAACGATTGCAGCTGATCGAGAAGAACGATTTGGCCCGTCAGAAGGTCGAAGCCATGATATTGCGTCTGAAATCCCTGGAGCACGACTCATGAGCCAACCCCTGACAGTCACCCTGCGCATCCTCGACAAGGAATACCAGGTAGCCTGCCCCCCTGAAGAACGTTACAACCTGGAAGAAGCTGCCCGCCATCTGGACAACACCATGCGCGACATCCGCAATCGCGGAAAAGTCGTCGGCGTGGAACGAATCGCAGTCATGGCGGCACTCAACATCAGCCACGAAATGCTCACCGGCAACCTGCAGAAGTCGCGGCTGATGAGCGATCAACAGCAACAGATCACTGAACTGGCAAACCGTCTCGATCAGGCGCTGACACGCCATCAGGAATAGCCGAGGTCTGGAGTTGCAGTGAATTTTCTGTATACTCGGTCACATCCCTGGAGTGTTTGCCAGTCGGTGATGTCCCTGAGCCGATACTCCTGTAGAAGGGGGGCAGGCGCTATCGTCGGTGTGCACGTCCGCAAGTCGGAAAGCCTAAAACGATGCCATGTCCTCCGCCTTGAACTTTCGGGTTCAAGGGCTTACCCGACAGCGGCATTCCGGGGACTCCTTTCATGAATGGCAGCAACCGCTCTGCATTGCGCCGCCAACTGCGCACAGCGCGCCGCGCTCTCACCCCTCAGCAGCAACATCAGGCCAGCCAGCAGTTATGGCGCCAGCTTGCGCAGCACCCACTGTTCCGCCGCAGCCGGCATATAGCCTTCTATCTGGCCAACGATGGCGAAATAGATCCAGCAATACTGATGGAGCACGCAAGCCGCCTGGGCAAGCAATGCTACCTGCCGGTCATTACCGGCTGGCCAGCCAACCGCATGCACTTCCAGCGTCTGACCCCGCAACAGCGATGGGTAACCAACCGCTTCGGTATCCGTGAACCTGTGCTCAACCCGGCATTGCAGGCCAGACCCTGGCGCCTGGATCTGATCCTGATGCCCCTGGTCGGCTTTGACGAATCAGGCAACCGACTAGGCATGGGCGGCGGCTTCTATGACCGTACCTTCGCCTTTCGGCGGCTACGCAAGCACTGGTTCGGACCACGCCTGCTGGGCCTGGCTCATGACTGCCAGAAAGTCGCACAACTGCCCGCCGCCGCCTGGGATATTCCCCTGGACGGCATCATCAGCGATCAGCAGATCATTCTGGTGAAATAGATTCAGCTTCAACTGCAGCTGATGGGCGGTCGAAATAACTCTGGGTATAACCCGTAGTTACCACGCCCAAGGTGAATACAAGCACTAAAACCCACATCAAATCCGGCTTACGACGCATTACTTGCCCTCCAATACTGGCCAACTTCTTTGTCTGATCCTTCAGAGCGCTCCTGTTGAGCGCGCACATCGTTTTGAGACAATACTTCCGACGTATCGAGCGACACCGTATAACCCATTCATTTATTGACGTCAACTTTTCTGCTATTTCGAGCGCGCCAATCCGGCGCGCCCCAGTCAGCCCAGGTACAACTGATAAGCCGGGTTATCAGTTTCATCCCAGAAGGGATAACCAATTTCTTTGAGTGCAACCGGCACTTTGGCGCGCTCCGCTTCGGGCACCTGAAGCCCGACCACCACCCGACCGTAGTCGGCACCGTGGTTGCGATAGTGGAACATGGAGATGTTCCAGCGCCCGCCCAGCTTGTTGAGGAAGTTGAACAACGCACCGGGGCGCTCGGGAAATTCGAAGCGATAGACCACCTCGTCCTGCACCTGCACCGAGTGCCCACCGACCATATGCCGGATGTGCAGCTTGGCCAGCTCGTTATTGGTCAGATCCAGAACCGGGAAGTCCTTGGCAATCAACCCCTCCACCAGCGCTTCGCGGGGGTCGTTCTCCGGATGGGTCTGCACCCCGACAAAGATATGGGCTTCCTGCTGGTCGTGATAACGGTAGTTGAACTCGGTGATCGCCCGCTTACCGATAGCCTGACAGAATGCCTTGAAGCTGCCGGGGCGCTCGGGGATGGTGACGGCCAGCAAGGCCTCACGCTGCTCACCGATTTCGGCCCGCTCGGCGACATGGCGCAGACGGTCGAAATTGATATTGGCGCCCGAATCGATGGCTACCATCACCTTGCCGGTGCAGCCTTCGCGTTCAACGTACTTCTTGATTCCGGCCACGCCGAGACATCCGGCAGGCTCACAGATCGAGCGGGTGTCGTCATAGATGTCCTTGATCGCTGCGCACATCTCATCGGAGGACACAGTGATGACCTCATCGACGTATTGCTTGCAGATATCAAAGGTATATTTGCCGATCTGCGCCACCGCCACGCCGTCAGCAAACTGCCCGACCTGCCCCAATGTCACCCGCTTGCCTTTCTGCAGCGCCATCTGCAGACAATTGGAGTCACGCGGCTCGACACCGATCACCTTGATGTCCGGGCGCAGATACTTCACATAAGCCGCAATACCAGCGATCAAGCCGCCACCGCCCACCGGGACAAAGATGGCATCCAGATGCCCCTGATGCTGGCGCAGGATTTCCATGGCCACGGTACCCTGACCCGCAATGGTGTCGGGATCATCATAGGGATGAATGAATACCAGCCCCTTTTCTTCCACCTGCTTCTGCGCATAGGCCAGCGCCTCGTCGAAGGCGTCACCATGCAGTACCACCTTGCCGCCGCGCGCCCGGACTGCCTTGACCTTGATCTCCGGCGTGGTCTTCGGCATCACGATGGTCGCCTTCACCCCCAGATGCCTGGCCGCGAACGCCAGCCCCTGAGCATGGTTACCCGCCGATGCTGCAATCACGCCACAGGCGCGCTGCTCATCGGTCAGTTGCATCAACTTGTTGTAGGCACCGCGAATCTTGAAGGAAAACACTGGCTGCAGATCTTCGCGCTTGAGCAGAACCGTATTGCCGATTCGCTCGGAGAGAAAGGGCGCGCGATGAATGGGGGTTTCGACAGCCACATCGTACACGGGCGAGCAGAGAATCTTCTTTACGTAACTTTCCAGAGTAGGCATCAGGGTTTCGGCTTGGTGATAAGGTGAGATAAAGGTGCCAGTCTAAACGAATCGGTCCCGATCCGACTACACGCTGTCCGGGTGGAGCCGTATAATTGCCGCTTTATTCAAACGCGCAGAGGTGAACGGCATGACCCAGGATGAACTCAAGCAGGC
>JASJKW010000082.1:0-11704 GCA_037621305.1 Pseudomonas sp. | reverse complement strand
GTGAACTCGTTGCGCAGCCGCTTGTATTGGCCATACATGTAGCCGATTTCCCGTGCTCCAACGCCGATGTCACCGGCCGGAATATCCAGGTTTTCGCCGATGTGACGGGACAGTTCAGTCATGAAGGACTGGCAGAAGCGCATGACCTCGGCATCACTCTTGCCCTTGGGATCGAAGTCCGAGCCGCCTTTGCCGCCACCCATGGGCAGGGTAGTCAGTGCGTTCTTGAAGACCTGTTCGAAGGCCAGGAACTTGAGTACGCCCAGATTGACCGAGGGGTGAAAACGCAGTCCACCCTTGTAAGGGCCGATGGCGCTGTTCATCTGCACACGAAAGCCGCGATTCACATGAACCTGGCCATTGTCGTCCATCCACGGCACGCGGAACATGATCACTCGCTCGGGTTCGATCAGTCGCTCAATGATACCCGCCTTGAGGTATTTGGGATGCTCCTGGAGGAAAGGCCACAGCGTGCTCAGAACTTCTTCGGCTGCCTGATGGAATTCGGGTTGCTCTGGGTCGCGCAACTTCAGGTGCGCCAGGCAGGCTGTCAGCGTATCAGTCATGGAGGTCTCTTTTTTGCAAGTTTAAGGCGTAATGGCGCAAATTTATCAGAGGTGGGCACGGTCTGAAATAGCGCTTCACAAAAAAATATACAGAATGTTGATGCGGGAAGACGCTTCTGAGCGCTGTTGCGAAGGTGATTGCGGTGATCGCAATCAAGCTGCAGCTGCTTGTTTTAGAAGCGTTTTCTTGAATTTCCAAGTGACGCCGCCGCCTGCGCGTTTTGGTCGCAGGCGGCGGCTCGAAAAAGTTCACTGATAATGTGACTTTTTTCTCAAACCGGGTTTTTATGCCAGTTTTTTGTAGCGGACACGATGCGGCTGGGCTGCGGCTTCGCCCAGACGTTTTTTGCGGTCGGCTTCAAATTCAGTGTAGTTGCCCTCGAAGAATACCACCTTCGCATCATCTTCATAGGAGAGAATGTGCGTGGCAATACGGTCCAGGAACCAGCGGTCGTGGGAAATCACGATCGCCGAGCCAGGGAAGTCCAGCAAAGCTTCTTCCAGGGCACGCAGGGTTTCCACATCGAGATCGTTGGAGGGTTCGTCGAGCAGCAGCACGTTGGCGCCCTGTTTCAGGGTCAGTGCCAGATGCAGACGTCCGCGCTCACCGCCGGACAGGTCCTTGACGAACTTCTGCTGGTCCGCGCCCTTGAAGTTGAAGCGGCCGACATAGCCACGTGACGGCACTTCATAGTTGCCGACCTTGATCATGTCGAATCCGTCGGACACCTGCTCCCAGACGGTCTTGCTGCCATCCAGCTCGTCACGGCTCTGATCGACACTGGCGATCTGCACGCTGTCGCCAATGACGATCTTGCCGCTGTCAGGCTGTTCCTTGTCGGTCAGCATGCGGAACAGGGTGGATTTACCTGCGCCGTTACCACCGATCACGCCGACAATCGCGCCCTTGGGAATGGTCAGGGACAGATCATCAATCAGTACCCGGTCGCCATAACCCTTGGATACATTGTGCAGCTCGATGACCTGATCACCCAGGCGTTGGCCCGTGGGGATATAGATCTCGTTGGTTTCGCTGCGCTTCTGGAATTCCTGGGATTGCATTTCCTCGAAGCGTTGCAGACGAGCCTTGGACTTGGACTGACGACCCTTGGCGCCCTGGCGCACCCACTCCAGCTCGGCTTTCATTGCCTTGGCGTGGGAGGCTTCCTGCTTGGCTTCGGTAGACAGGCGGTTGGCCTTGGACTCCAGCCATTGTGAGTAATTGCCTTCGAATGGAATACCGTGGCCACGGTCCAGTTCGAGAATCCAGCCAGCGACATTGTCGAGGAAGTAGCGGTCGTGAGTAATGGCCACCACGGTGCCCGGGAAGTTGTGCAGGAACTGCTCCAGCCAGGCGACGGAATCGGCGTCCAGGTGGTTGGTAGGTTCGTCGAGCAGCAGCATGTCGGGTGCGGATAGCAGCAGGCGGCACAGGGCTACACGGCGTTTTTCACCACCGGACAGGTGACCGATAAGGGCATCCCATGGCGGCAGGCGCAGCGCATCGGCAGCTACTTCCAACTGGCGATCCAGGTTATGCCCATCGGCGGCCTGCAGAATAGCTTCCAGTTTGGCCTGTTCCGCGGCCAGCGCGTCGAAATCGGCTTCCGGTTCAGCGTAGGCAGCATAGACTTCATCGAGACGTGCCTGAGCATCGGTTATCTGGCTGACAGCTTCTTCGACTATCTTCCGCACTGTCTTGTCCGCATCCAGTTGCGGCTCCTGCGGCAGATAACCGACATTGATCCCGGGCATCGGACGGGCTTCGCCGTCGAACTCGGTATCCACGCCGGCCATGATGCGCAGCAGCGTGGACTTACCCGAGCCGTTCAGGCCCAGTACGCCGATCTTGGCGCCAGGAAAGAAGGAAAGGGAAATATCCTTGAGGATCTGCCGCTTCGGGGGCACAACCTTGCTCACCCGGTGCATGCTGTAAACGTATTGGGCCATGTGGACGCAAACCTTGATAACTGTATAAAAGGAACGGCACCTGGAACGGTGCTGGATGGTGGGCAAGGCTAGCTGAAGTCGGTGCTCAGGGCAAATCCCGAGGGTGGCGCGAGGGGCGGTTTTGGTGCGTAGCGCGCCTGCGCTACGCCTGTTTCTGGGGTGTGTCTGGGCAGTGTCTCGTCGAGTGGGGGTTCGACAATCCGGTTTGGGGCTGCGGTAAGCGATGATGAAATAGGCTCGCCGACGGGCTGAATGCTTTTCATGTGCCAGTTTGCGCTGGTTGAGGTAAAATACGGCCTCTTTTTTATTTGTACATCCTGTCAGAGGGCCGTGACATGTTTAGCCGTTCCAACGATATTGCCACTTTCGACGCCGAGTTGTGGGCATCCATGCAGCAGGAGGCCCAGCGTCAGGAAGAGCACATCGAGCTGATCGCATCCGAGAACTACACCAGCCCTGCGGTCATGCAGGCGCAAGGTTCAGTGCTCACCAACAAGTACGCTGAAGGTTATCCGGGCAAGCGCTACTACGGTGGTTGTGAATTCGTGGACGTTGCTGAGCAACTGGCCATCGACCGTGCCAAGGAGCTGTTCGGCGCTGACTATGCCAACGTTCAACCACATGCTGGCTCCCAGGCCAACAGCGCTGTGTTCCAGGCGCTGCTGCAGGCCGGTGATACCGTGCTGGGCATGAGTCTGGCCCATGGTGGTCACCTGACCCATGGTGCGTCAGTCAACTTCTCCGGCAAGATGTACAACGCTGTGCAGTACGGTATCAACACCGATACCGGCCTGATCGACTACGACGAAGTCGAGCGTCTGGCCGTTGAGCACAAGCCGAAGATGATCATTGCTGGTTTCTCTGCCTACTCGCAGATTCTGGATTTCCCGCGTTTTCGTGAAATCGCTGACAAGGTTGGTGCCTACCTGTTTGTTGATATGGCCCACGTTGCCGGTCTGGTTGCAGCAGGTGTTTACCCGAACCCGGTGCCTTACGCTGACGTGGTCACTACAACCACTCACAAGACCCTGCGCGGCCCGCGTGGCGGTCTGATTCTGGCCAAGGCCAACGAAGCGCTGGAGAAGAAACTGAACTCCGCAGTCTTCCCCGGTGGTCAGGGTGGTCCGCTGATGCACGTGATCGCGGCCAAGGCGATCTGCTTCAAAGAAGCCATGAGCGACGAGTTCAAGGTCTATCAGCAGCAGGTCGTGAAGAATGCTCAGGCGATGGCCGAAGTGTTCATCGAGCGCGGTTTTGATGTGGTGTCTGGCGGTACGCTGAACCACCTGTTCCTGCTGTCGCTGATCAAGCAGGACATCACTGGTAAGGATGCTGATGCTGCACTGGGTCGCGCGTTCATCACTGTGAACAAGAACGCCGTGCCTAACGATCCGCGCTCGCCGTTCGTGACCTCCGGTCTGCGCATCGGTACGCCGGCGGTGACCACTCGCGGCTTCAAGGAAGCCGAGTGCCGCGAGCTGGCTGGCTGGATCTGCGACATCCTGGGCAACATGGGTGACGAGTCCGTCATCGATCGCGTTCGTGAGCAGGTCAAGGCTATCTGCGCCCGTCTGCCGGTTTACGGTGACTGAGCGGTAGAGTGCAATGACAAAACCCCTTGCTGAGCAACCGGCAAGGGGTTTTTTTATGTCGCAGTTGCAATCCCGGATGAGCTCGTTAGGCTGGAATCGCTCTCCATGTGAATGACTGAGGATGAATCGATATGAAAGGGACATCATTGTGGCTGGCTTTACTCTTTCTGTTTGCTGGTGACGCTGTGCTGGCCGAACAGAAACCCGAGGTGCAGGTCGCCTTCATGGATTTTCCGGGTTATTCAGAACTGGATGAGTCTGGCCAGGCAACGGGCAAGACGGTCAAATTGACCCGCAAGCTGTTGAACGAGGCGGGTTACGAGGCGCGAATCCAGGTTCTACCGGCGGCACGGATCTGGCTGGGATTGGAGAGCGGTGAGGTACATTTGTGGCCCGGTTTGCTGAACAAACCGGGGCTGGATGAACATACTTTGCTTACCGGGCGCGACTTGGGTCAGGTTGGTCTCAACCTGTACTACCTGCCGGGTAATCCTGCGCCGGACTGGCCGCACGGGCTGCGTGGCAAAAGCGTGATCATGATCACCAATTTCACTTATACCAAGGCATTGGAGGATATTCTCACGGACTCCGAGCTGGGCCTGACTCTGCACAAAAGCAACTCGCACAAGGGGGCGGTGAAGATGCTGCTCCGGGGAAGGGGAGATTATTTGCTGGATTACAGGGCACAAGTGGCTGTCGTGCAACAGGAGCTGAAACTGGAACCGCTGCCTTTCATCGAGTTGGGAGAGCATCCCATGCGGTTCGTGCTGTCACGCCATACGGGGTTTGCCGAACAGCTGAGGGCGGACCTGGATGCGGCCTTTGATCGACTTCAGGAACAGGGAGTCGAACTGGATGTGACGAAGCAATAACGGGCTGGAAGCCAAACGGCAGACGGTGTTTCATTCCGTCTGCCGTTGCCAGGGAAGTCCCCGGAGAGCAGATCAGTCGCGGCGCAGGTTGAGCGTACTCAGTGTGCGCTCACGCACTGTCTTCAGCAGCTCGGCGTCATCAATCAGGGACTGGCCATAGGAGGGCACCAGTTCCTTCATGCGAGCCTGCCATTCCGGGCTGGCCATACGATCCTTGAAGCAGCGCTGCAGGACATCGATCATCGCCTGTACTGCTGTCGAAGCACCTGGAGAGGCGCCTAGCAGTGCAGCCAGGGAACCGTCTTTGGCAGCGACGGTTTCGGTCCCGAACTCCAGTTTGCCGTGGCCTTCAGCATCCTTCTTGATGATCTGTACCCGCATGCCGGCGTTCTGCAGAATCCAGTCTTCCTCTTTGGCGTCGGGGAAGAAGTTGCGCAGCGACGCGACGCGATCCTTGTGCGACTGAAAGGATTCGGCAATCAGATACTTGGTCAGATCCATATTGTCACGACCGACCGCCATCATCGGGGCGACGTTATATGGGCGCACCGAGGAAAACAGATCGAACACCGAGCCTTTTTTCAGGAACTTGGTGGTGAACCCGGCGAAGGGGCCGAACAGCAAGGCAGGCTCGCCGTTGATGATGCGCGTGTCCAGGTGCGGTACCGACATGGGCGGTGCCCCAACCGGTGCCTTGCCATAGACCTTGGAGTGGTGCTGCTGGACGATCTCCGGCTTTCTGCACACCAGCCATTGCCCACTGACCGGGAAGCCGCCGTAGCCCTGACTCTCGTCGATATGCGATTTCTGCAGCAGGGGCAGGGAGCCGCCACCAGCGCCGAGAAACACAAAGCGGGCGTTGAGCTGCTTGTCTTCACCGCTGTGTTCGTCTTTCAAGGCCACACGCCAATGGCCGCGCTTGCTTTTGCGCAGGCTCTTGACCGAATGGCTGAGCAGGAGCTCGAAGTTGTCCTGGGTCACCAGGTGTTTGATCATGCTGCGGGTCAGCGAGCCGAAATCGACATCGGAGCCGTGATCGACACGGGTCGCGGCAACGGGCACGCCGTCTTTGCGATCGCGCATGACCAGAGGCATCCATTCGTTGAGCTGTTCAGGCGATTCGCTGTATTGCATCTCAGCGAACAGAGGGTGTGCGCTGAGCAGTTCATGACGTTTGCGCAGGAAGGCAACGTCTTCTTCGCCCCAGACAAAGCTCTGGTGTGCAGTGGGATTAATGAACTTGCCGGGCGCTGGCAGGATCTGCTGTTCGACCAGGTAGGACCAGAATTGCAGGGTCACCTCGAAGTTCGCATTGATCGACAGTGCGCGGTTGATCGTGATGTTGCCATCATCGGCTTGGGGAGTGTAGTTCAGCTCACAATAACCGGCGTGCCCCGTGCCAGCATTGTTCCAGCCATCCGTGCTCTCGTGAGCAACGTGATCCAGACGTTCGACCAGGGTAATGGTCATATTTGGATCGAGCTGTTTGAGCAACATTCCAAGCGTGGCGCTCATGACGCCACCACCGACCAGCAATACGTCTATATTTCTTGCTGTCATTTACATGTCGCCTCATACAAAAAACTGCGCGTATGATACCCGCTTTATCCGGCTTCGTGTCATAACCATTAACATATGTAGTCGATGCGACCGGTGACTACCTTATGCTAGGGCCGCAGCAGGCAGTCAGTCTTCCAGCCCCAGTTTCTTCAACCGGTAACGCAATGACCTGAAGGTCAGGCCCAGCCGGCGGGCGGCAGCGGTCTTGTTCCAGCGGGTTTCTTCCAAGGCCTGGGTCAGCGCCTTGCGTTCGATGTCATCGAGGAAGTCCTCCAGCGAATCAATCTGTGTCAGAGCGGCTTCCTCGCCCGGGATAGGGCTGGCGTTGAGCTGAATGTCGGCGGCGGTAATGTGGTCGCCTTCGCACAGAGTGAAGGCGCGCTCCAGAATGTTCTCCAGTTCGCGCACGTTACCCGGAAAGCGGTAGTTGCTCAGACGTTCCATGCAGTCCGGGTCCACTGCGGGGACCTGAACACCGGCCCGATGGGCCAGCTGGCCGAGGATGCGCTGGGCTATCTGCCCGATATCCTCACGTCGCTCGCGCAGCGGGGGCACACGCAGTTCGATGACGTTGATGCGGTAGAACAGATCCTGACGAAAACGCCCTTCAGCCACTTCCTGGGCGAGGTCCTTGTGGGTGGCGCAGAGCAGCCGAACACTGACCGGCTCTTCCTGCTGGGTGCCGACCGGGCGCACGGCTTTTTCCTGAATGGCGCGCAGCAGTTTGACCTGCATGCCCAGTGGCAGATCGGCCACTTCATCCAGGAAAAGGGTGCCGCCGTTGGCCGCCTGGAACAGCCCGGGCTTGTCGGCCACGGCACCGGTGAAACTGCCCTTGCGGTGGCCGAAGAACTCGCTTTCCATCAGTTCTGAAGGAATTGCGCCGCAGTTCACCGGCACGAACGGATGGCACGCCCGAGGCCCTAACGCATGGATGCGTCGCGCGACCAGCTCCTTGCCGCTGCCGGATTCGCCGCTGATATATAAAGGTGCTTCGCTGCGCGCAAGCTTGGCGATCTGACGACGCAATTGCTGGATCGGCGGCGATGTGCCGAGAATCGGGTCATCGGTGTCGTGCACGGTCGGTTCTGCTGCGGGGCGATTGAGTAGCAGGGCGCTATTGACCAGATCGCGCAGGCGCTGCAGATCCACTGGTTTGGTGACGAAATCGAAGGCGCCGGATTTCAATGCATTGATGGCGGTATCCAGACTGCCGTAGGCAGTGATCATTGCTACCGGGGTCTGGGGGCAATGCTGCTGGATATGGCGCACCACACTCAGCCCGTCACCGTCAGGCAGACGCATGTCGGTCAGACAGAGGTCGAAGTGCTGCTGATTGAGCAGATCCAGCGCCTGGCGCATATTGCTCGCACTGCGGGTCTTGATATTCATCCGCCCCAATGTCATGTCGAGCAGCTCTAGTATATCGGGCTCGTCGTCGATGATCAGTGCCAACGGAGTGTTCACGTGGTGCTCCATGCATGCGTGTAGTCAGAAAAGACTAATCATACCAGCCGTTTGGGGTGTGCGAAGATTATCCGCATACAACTGCCGCGGGGCTCCAGTCGTTCGTACTCCAGCGTGGCCTGATTGCTCTCACACAATTCACGGGAGATATACAGGCCCAGGCCGGTTCCGGTGGACTCGGTGGTATAGAAAGGCTCGAAAACCTGGCTCAGATGCCGGTCATCAATCCCTGGCCCATGATCGATGACTTCCAGTGTCGGCAGCCCTGTTTCGGTATTTTCGTGCAGCGTCAGCCAAATGGTTCGCTTGCTACCTGAGGGGCCGCTGTAGCGAAAGGCATTCTGGCACAGGTTGCCCAGCACCTGACTGAGTTGGTTGGGGTCCATCCGGGTCAGGATGCCTTCTTTCTCAAAGGTGCATTCGATGGTGTCCGTGGCGGGATTGGCTTGCTTGTGGTCGCGGACGAACTGCGCCAGCCACAGCGTCAGGTCGACCAGCTGGGGCTCACTCTGCCGCCGCCGTGACAGTTCAAGCACGGTTTCGATGACCTTGTTCATGCGCTTGGAGTGTTGCTGGATGATTTCGGTCAGGCGCCGATCTTCAGTGTGGATATGCTCCGACTCGATCAGCAGTTGCGCGGCATGGCTGAGTGCGCCCAGCGGGTTGCGGATCTCATGGGCGATACTCGCTGTGAGCCGTCCCAGGGAGGCCAGTTTCAATTGTTGTACCTGTTGCGCCATCAACGCCTGGTCATCCAGGAACACCAGGATCGACTCGCGGTCATCGGCGGGCAAGCGCTTGAAGTTGGCCATCAGCTCCGCACCGCCTACATGGTTGCGAAAGGGCAGGGCGCGGATTGACGGGTTGACCTGCCACTGACGCTGGCGCTGCCCCAATTCCGGCGCGAGACCGTCGAGCGCCATGCCGCGAATAATGGGTTTGCCCAGCATCTGCGCGGCGGCTTCGTTGGCCAGCAGTACTTGCAATGACTCGTCTATCACCATGATGCCGGTGCGCATGCGCTGGATGATCAGCTGGTTGAGCTTTTCCAGGCTGGCCAGGCTGGCAGCCTGTTGCTGAGCGAGATTTTCCGACAAACGAAGGCGGCGGCTGAGCCGCTGTACGAACAGGGCAACAGCAAAATAAATGCAGCCCAGCACGCCAACCTGCAGATAGCTCTGGCTGATCGACGGGTGCGCCAGGCTGAGAAAGAATGTCAGGTAGATCAAGGCCAGGCTGGCAAGTGCTGCCAGCAGCAGGCCGATGCGCCCGTGCAGCAAAATGTTGCCGGTTGCTACGGGAATGATCAGCAGGTTGCCCAGACCGCTGCTGGCACCTCCGGCGGCATAGAACAGCACTGCCAGCAGGAATATGTCGATGAACGCCAGCACGAACAAGTGCAGATCCCGCTTGCCCTGATGCAGTAGCAGTGCCATCAGCACGTTGGTGATCAGATAGATCCAGCTCGTGCTTTCGTATAGATCGGGGTTCTGCAGATCGATCAGCCCGTCACGCAGGGCGGAGCTGGTGAGCAGCGTCAGGAAGAGCCCGAGAATTACCCGATAGACATTATAAATCCGCAGTAGCTTGGGGCGTTGCGAATCAACCGTTTCAGTCTTGCTGATCCACATCGCGATGCTCACTGCAGCAATACCATTTGTCATCCTGACGTAGGGCCAGGTGTTCCGGCAGATGTAGCTGGCACTGTGCGCAGCGGACCATTTTAGGGGGCTGTTGTGATGGCGCCGCGCGGCGTTTATCCGCCTGGGCAGCCTTCATCTGTCGCCAGAAGACAAAAGCGATATATGCCAATACCAGAAAAATGAAAAGTTTGATCAGACCCATGACCGTTGCGATTCCCTGTGAAGTTGGCGCCAGTGTATCGCACATGGGCAGGGTGCCAAACAAGTCCTTGGTGCTCGTTGCGGTGTCAGGGAGCTTGACCCACAATAAACACCTTATTGAGACAGGAGATCGGTAATGACTGCCAGCTTGCGTATCGTTTTGGCACAACTCAACCTGCGTGTCGGGGACGTCCGCGGTAATCTGGAACGTATCGTAGAGGCGGCCACCCATGCCCGTGATGAGCTCGGCGCGGCTGCGGTCATCTATCCCGAACTGACCTTGTGCGGCTACCCGCCGGAGGATCTGCTATTGCGCTCGGGCATGCAGGAGCGCATCGAGCAGGGGCTGCAGGAATTGGCCGAGCGGGTAACAGGCATCCACCTGGTGGTGGGCTACCCCTGGCAAGCCGATGGTCTGTGCTACAACAAGGCGGCGGTCATTGCGGGCGGCAAGCTGGTTGCCAGCTATAGCAAACAGGTGTTGCCCAACTACAAGGTATTTGATGAAAAGCGCTACTTCGCGGAGGGCGACAGCCCCTGTGTGGTGGATATCGCCGGGCTGCCGGTGGCGCTCAGCATATGTGAGGACATCTGGCACACTGGGCCGATGCGGCAGGCGCGTGATGCCGGAGCGCGCTTGATGCTCAACCTCAATGCCTCACCCTTTCATATGGGCAAGCAGGCCGAGCGCGAGGCTGTGTTGAGTGCGCGTTGTGCGGAAGGCGGTATGCCGGTGGTGTATGTCAATCAGGTCGGTGGGCAGGATGAGCTGGTATTCGATGGTGGCTCGGTGGCCATGGGTGCCAGCGGCGACCTGGCGTTGCGTGCTCCGGCGTTCGTCGAGGGTCTGTATTCCGTGGACATCGACTACGATCAGCAGAGCGTGGCGCTGCGTCAGGGTGCGCTGGCCCCCTTGCCGGAGCTGGAAGCCAGCATCTATCAGGCATTGGTCACGGGTGTGCGTGATTACGTCAACAAGAATGGCTTCAAGGGTGTATTGCTGGGGTTGTCCGGCGGAATCGACTCGGCATTGAGCATGGCGGTGGCGGTGGATGCACTGGGTGCCGAGCGCGTGGAAGCGGTGATGATGCCTTACCATTACACCGCTGAAATCAGCATTCACGATGCCGCTGAACAGGCGTCCAATCAGGCTGTAACCTACCGAGTGCTGCCCATCGCCTCGATGGTCGAAGCCTTCATGGACACCCTGACGCCGGTATTCGAGGGCACGGCCCGCGACACCACCGAAGAAAACCTCCAGGCGCGCTGCCGTGGCACCTTGCTGATGGCGCTGTCCAACAAGACCGGCGCGCTGGTGCTGACCACAGGCAACAAGAGCGAGATGGCAGTGGGTTATTCCACGTTGTATGGCGATATGGCAGGTGGTTATGACGTGCTCAAGGATGTGCCGAAAACCATGGTGTTTCGTCTGTGCGAATACCGCAACAGCCTGGGTCCGGTGATTCCGCAGCGCGTCATTGACCGCCCGCCATCCGCTGAGCTGTCGCCGGACCAGAAGGATGAGGACTCCCTGCCGCCCTATCCGATACTGGATGAAATTCTGCGTCTGTATGTCGAGCAGGATCAATCGGCGAGCGAGATCATTGCTGCCGGCTTTGAAAGGGAGCTGGTGATCAAGGTGTTGACGCTGGTTGACCGGAACGAATTCAAACGACGTCAGGCAGCAATAGGCCCGCGTGTTACTCAGCGCGGCTTTGGTCGTGACCGGAGGCTGCCGATTACGGCGAAGTGGGCGTTAGAGGGCTGAGTGGCTGTTTGGGGGCGGGACGCAGAGCGTCCCGGCATGCATTCCCACGCAGAGCGTGGGAACGATCGAAGTGGCAGGCGGGTGC
>JASJKW010000081.1:0-5754 GCA_037621305.1 Pseudomonas sp. | reverse complement strand
ACCGATCAGACCGAAAAAGGTCAGAAGAAAAGGCAGCTTGATCGGGCCGCCGACCAGTGAAGGTCGAATGGTCTTGTCGACAATGAACAGTTCGACAGAACCCCAGATGAACAGCCCGACACCCGCTACGGTATCGCCGCTACCCACCAGATACAGCGAGACCAGTGTGAAAGCCAGCGGTGCACCACCGGGGATCAGCGCCATCAAGCCGGTAATCAGGCCCAGCGCCACCGGTGAGGGTACGCCGGCGATCCAGTAGGCAATCCCCAGGATGATTCCTTCGCCGATCGCGATCAGCCCCATACCGATCACCGTGGCGGTGACGGTGGCAGGCACCATGCGCGAAAAACGCTGCCAGCGGGCCGGCAGCACACCTTCACCCACGCGGTCGATCTGCCCCACCAGCAAATGTCCGTCCCGGTACAGGAAGAACAGTGTGATCAGCATGAACAGCAGCGCCAGGGTCAATGAGAACGCCTTGCCACTCATGGCCATGATCACCCGGGAGATATTCCCAAGATGCTGACCACTGACCATCTGGATGATCTCGCTGATGGCGTGGGGGTGATTCAGGTATTCATTCCATTGCTCGGCAAACCAGGTGCCCACCAAGGGCAGAGCGGCGATCCAGCCGGGAACACTGGTGCCCTCCCGGTTAGCCTCCACCAACCAGGCCATCCAGCTCTGCGCTTCTTCCAGCGCGAAGGAAAAGGCCATGAACAGAGGCATGATCAACACGCCGAGAATCAGCATGATGGAAATGGCTGCCGCCAGCGTTCTACGCCCTCCGCACATCCGCAGCAGGCGCTGATACAGTGTCCAGGTGGCGAAGGCGATAATCAGCGCCGCGAGGACGGGGACGACAAAACCATGAAAGAAATAGACTCCGGCGACAATCACCAGCAGTAAAAGCCAACGCGCCGCAGAATGCGACGGCATGATGGATGGAGGTGGTGTTGTTGTACTCATAGACTTCCTTCGTTGTCTCTTGCCCGGATCATCATAACAGCAGGGCGGCGGGCGATAGGGGGAATACTTTTACAGCGTTTATCTTCCACAAAGCGCGCCATAAGCTCCCCTGATATCCCCTATGACGCACATACTATCGCGACCTCTGCAATAATGACGCAGTTTGTCAGCCAAAGAGATTTTTGAATGCACAGCACGGCGACAGTTCCCGTCCAGAGAAACAGCCTAGCGATAGCCGCCTGTCTGCTGGCCACCTTCACGACCATTATGGCCAGCCACATGCCGACGCCGCTGTATGCCGTCTGGCAGCAGCAGTGGGGGTTTTCCGCGACGGCGTTGACCGCGGTCTTCTCCGTGTATGTGCTGGGCGTGGTATTGACGCTATTGACCATGGGCTCCCTATCGGACCAGCTGGGCCGCCGGCAGATGCTGATTCCGGGCCTGCTGTTCATCCTGCTCGGTTCGGTCGCCTTCATGCTGGCCGGCGACATCTATCAGTTGGGCAGTGCCCGGCTGCTCACCGGTATCGGCACCGGCATGGTCACCGGCGCGGCAACGGCTGCGGTGGTCGAGCTGGAGCCGGATGGCAATTGGGCGCGCGGCGCCACCCTGTCGGCACTGGCATTCACCCTGGGTGCGGCCACCGGGCCGACCGTCAGTTCACTGGCCTTGCGCTGGACCAGCCATGCCCATATCTGGCCGTTCCTTATCATTATCGTCCTGGGTGTACTGGGTATTATCCTGTTGGCACGTGCGCCCTGGCCGGCCCATCTCGGTCAGCGGCAGCACGACTTCAGTCTGCGCAAATGGCGACCGACAGCCGTGCGCGTGCCACGCGCCTTGCTGGGCCCTTTTCTGTTTTCGGCAGCAGCAATCTGTCTGGCCTGGTCCACCGGCAGCCTGTATTCCTCGCTGGGACCGTCCATGGCGCGGGACCTGGCTGGCGTCAGTGATCTGGCGCTCGCCGGGTTGTTTGCTGCGGGCTGGCAGCTGGTTGCCGGCCTCACCCAGTTTGCCGGGCAACGTCAGCCACTCAATCGATTGCGCGTGGCGGGGCCGGTGATGCTGATCGGCGGACTGGCCGCCATGGCCAGTGCGGTGCTGCTGGCCTCCGTCTGGCTGTTCACACTCGCCACCCTGGCCACAGCCATGGGCGCGGGCGCCATCGGGGTGATTGCCGTTGTGACGATCGCCCGCTCTGCCCCACCTGCCGAGCGTGGCGCTATGACCTCTGCGTTCTATCTTGCCGCCTACCTGACCATGGCTACCGTGGTACTGGGCATCGGCTTTGCCAGTGATCAGTTCGGCATGGTGAACAGCATGCTCGGATTCACCGTGCTGATTTCCTGCGCAGCTGTGGGGCTGATGCTGGCGCGGCGGCCAGCGTAACGCTCAGGAGTAGAGCCAGCGCCAGAAGAAGAAACAGAGCATGCCGCCGGCAATGGTCGCGATCAGGTTGCGCCAGCGGGCGGCGATGCCGATGGCGGCAACACCGCCGATCAGATAGGCGTTATCCAATGACAACTGCAGACCCTGCCCGTCCGGCATCAACATGACGGGCGCCACGATGGCCGTCAGTACCGCCACCGGCACATAGGTCAGAGCTCGCGCCACCAGCGGGTTGAAACGCACCCGGTGACCGACGGCGAACAGCGTATAACGGATGGCGAAGGTAATCGCTGCCATGCCGAGGATCAGTGCCACTTCAAAGCTGTTCATTTGGGCTCCGGAGCAACGTCAGGCCCGCCGATACGGCGCTCGGCAATCACTCCCGTCGCCACACCGGACAGCGCCGCCAGCATCAGTCCCAGCTGATAGGGCAAGCCATGGGCAAGCACCGCAGTGGCACCTGCCACCAGCGCTGCCAGTATCATCGGCCAGTTACGCAGCAGAGGCACCACGATGCCGATGAAAGTCGCGATCATGGCAAATTCCAATCCCCAACCGGACATCCCCGGCAAGGCCTGGCCCAGCACCACGCCAATAATGGTACAGGTCAGCCAGACGCTGTACATGGCCAGACAGGAACCGAAGAAGTACCAGTGTTTGTGCTCCAGCGGGGTGTTGCTCAGCAGGTAATGGCGATGCACCACAGCGAAGCTTTCGTCGGTCAGACCGAACGCCAGGCCGATGCGCCAGCGCTGCGACAGATGCCGTACGTAGGGCAGCAGGCTGGCGCTGTAGAGGGCGTGCCGCAGGTTGACGATCAGTGTGGTGAGCAGGATCACCACCAGGCCGGCACCGGACGCCACCAGACTGGCAGCAACAAACTGCGCTGACCCGGCAAAGACCAAGGCGGACATCGCCAGCGTGGCGCTGATCGACAACCCCGAAGAAACCGCCAGGGTGCCAAAAACGATGCCGAACGGCAGGGCGCCGATCAGCATGGGGACGGTATCGCGCATGCCCAGCAACAGTTCCCTGAAAGGTGACATCTTTATCTCGGTTGGTTGTGCGTAAAAAATATCAGACGCTGACGTAGCGACTGATCAACGCGCGTAATGCGGCCGGTTTCACCGGTTTGGGCAAGTAGTCCAATCCGTTCAGTCGGATACGCATGATCAACTCATTGCGCCCGTCAGCACTGATGACTACACCCGGTAACTCCAGACTCAGCTGCTCGCGCAACCAGGTCATCAGCTCGATTCCGGTATCGCCATTATCCAGATGGTAGTCGGCCAATACCAGCTCCGGAACAAATCCGGAATCCAGCACTTCCTGCACTTCCCGGCGATCACGGGCCACGGCAACGTTGCATTGCCAACGGCTGAGCAGACTTTTCATACCGGTGAGAATATTCGGCTCGTTGTCGATGCACAGCACCTGCGCACCACTCAATGCCGGCGCACTCTGCGGATGCACTGCGCGCGCATGTCGATCATAACGGTCAACCGGCACCGTCACGCTGAATACACTACCCCGCCCCGGCCATGAGCGCACGGCAAGCTCATGATCCAGAACGCGACACAGCCCGTCGGCGATGGCCAGTCCCAGTCCCAGCCCTTTCTCAGCCTGGGTGCGGTGGTTGTCCAGTCGCTGGAACTCCTCGAAGATGGTCTGCAGTTTATCCCGCGGAATACCAGGGCCCTGATCCCAGACTTCGATACGCACTGCGTCCGGCAGGCGGCGCATCCCCAGCACCACGCGGGAGTTGGCGGCGTAGCGGAAGGCGTTGGTCAGAAAGTTCTGCAATATGCGGCGCAGCAGACGGATGTCGCTGCGTACCCGCACACGACTGTTGTAGACCCGCAGATCCACACCCTGCTCAACGGCCAAGGCGCCGAATTCGATACGCAGCGGTTCGATCAGCTCGGCCAGCACGAAGCTGCTCCATTCCGGAGTGATACGCCCGGATTCCAAGCGCGACAGGTCGAGCAAGTCGGATATCAGATCTTCGGCCGAACGTAGCGATGTGTCCAGATGCCGCACCAGCTCCTGGGCTTCCGCCGGCAGGCTCGGCTGATGCGCCAGCGACGCGGAGAACAGCCGCGCCGCGTTCATTGGCTGCATCAGATCATGGCTCACCGCTGTAAGGAAGCGACCCTTGGATTGGCTCGCCTGCTCGGTTTGCGCCTTGGCCTGAATCAGCGCCCGGTTCAGTTCGGACAATTCGCGGGTACGCTCGACCACCCGCTGCTCCAGACCTTCGTTGGCATCCTTCAAGCCCTTCTCGGCCTCGCGGAACGCGGTAATGTCGGTAAAACTCATGACGAAGCCACCGCCGGGCATCGGATTGCCGATGATTTCGATAACCCGACCGTTGGGAAACATGCGCTCCGAGCGGTGCGCCGTACCCTGGCGCATCCAGTTGACGCGCTTGTCCACATGCAGCTGCGGATTACCCGGCCCACAGAGGCCACGACGCGCGTTACACAGAATAAGGTCAGCGATTGGCCGGCCAATGGTGATCAGCCCTTCGGGATACTGGAACATATCCAGATAGCGCTGGTTCCACGCAACCAGACGCAGCTCCTTGTCCACCACGCTGATGCCCTGGTTGATATTCTCGATGGCGCCCTGCAACAGTCCGCGGTTGAACTGCAGCACTTCGGACGCCTCGTCAACGATACGCACCACATCGTCGAAGTGCATATCCCGGCCTTCAATGGCAGCCCTCACCACCACCCGCGCGGACGAGGCGCCCAATACCCCGGCCAACAACCGTTCGGTATGGGTGATCCAGCTGCTGTCAGCGACCTGCGCAGGGTTGAACTCCAGATCCTGAGTCTCGGCAAAACGCTCGAAGCCGGCCTGTGCTCGTTCTTCCCCGACAAAGCGCGAGGCGAGGGTCAGCAGATCATCCACGGTGACCCGCAACATGGCTCGGCTGGGGCCGTCCGCCCATTGATCGCCGTCCAGACTGACGAAACGGCTGGCCTGCCAATGCTCCAGCACGCGGGTACGACTGAACAGGGATACCACCACGAACATCGCGAAGTTGCAGCCAATCGCAGCGATACTGCCCAGCGTCAGGCCATCGATCGGCAAACCGAACCCGTTGCCGTACAGTTCCCCCAGAATCGGCCAATCAGCCGCGCCGGAGATACCCAGCAGCGGCACAATCAACAGATACAGCCACAGACCGATACCTACCAGCAGACCAGCGAAGACGCCGGTGCGATTGGCCTGTTTCCAGAACAGCGCGCCGAACATGGCCGGCGCCAGCTGGGCGATGGCGGCAAAGGCAATCTGCCCGGTATTGGCCAGGCTGCCCGCTGAGCCGATCATGCGATAAACCACATAGGCCAGCAGCAGAATGATCAGACTACTGCTGCGCCGGACGTT
>JASJKW010000080.1:0-12058 GCA_037621305.1 Pseudomonas sp. | reverse complement strand
CAGACGGGGGTGATCTGCCAGACATTATCGCCGGGCCGCCCGCCATCGGTGGTACGCAGATAGGTATTGAGCTGGAAGTAATCGAACCCCGGTATGGCCAGGTCGATGGCGGGGCCGATCAGATAGGCTTCCGTGTCGCCTTTACCGAATTCGTAGGTCATCGAGATCAGGATGTCAGTGATAGGGCCGAAGGTCAGATTGCTGCCACTGATCTTGCCGATGGACAGGCGCGGGGAGAATTCGCCATACAGTGTTTCATCATCATCCCCATCATTGGCTCCCTTGCCGTTGAAGTTGATCTGGTCAACGAACAGGAACAGATCACCAACGCTCCAGCCGCTGGCATGTTCGAAGGTGAAGGTCTGCTGGATTGAAGGGTCTACCTTGAAATCCTTGCCATAGAGATAGGTAAGGCTGTTGGTATGCCAATGGACAAGCTCATCGGCGCAAATCGGACTGGCAGCCAGCCCTCCGGCAACAAGTGCAACTGAAGTAGTGAGTATGTGCTTCATGTTTATTCCAGGTTATTGTTTTTATTTTACTTTGCCGTCTGTATCCTGATGGCAAAGGAGATCCTTGATGCCCATGGGGGCAGCGCTAGAACAGCCCCTGCAGACCATGGACCTGCAGGGGTGATATTGCTCCTTCGTTAGCCTTCGCGTACTACCGGTTGCGGCGTATTCAGCTCGTTCTCGCGGCTGATGGCATCGAACACCGGGCCAAAGGCGGGCCGGGGAATGTATTGGCCGGCGCCTTCCACGGCGAGCAGCTCGCCCTCACGCCAGACGATCTTGCCGCGGCTCAGTGTGTGACTGGGTATACCGGTTACCGTGCGGCCTTCAAAAATATTGAAGTCGATATTCTGATGGTGAGTCTTGGCCGAGATAGTGCGCGTGCCAGCCGGATCCCAGACCACCAGATCCGCATCGGCGCCCACCGAGACAGAGCCTTTGCGCGGATACATGTTGAACAGCTTGGCAGTATTGGTTGAGGTCACCGCAACGAACTCGTTCATGGTCAGACGACCCTTGTTGACGCCTTCGTCCCACATGATCGCCAGGCGATCTTCAACACCGGCAGTGCCATTGGGGATACGCGTGAAGTCATCCTTGCCAGCGGCTTTCTGGTCGGCGCAGAAGCAGCAATGATCGGTTGCGGTGGTTTGCAGATTGCCGCCGCGCAGGCCTTGCCAGAGCGCTTCCTGATGTTCCTTGGGGCGAAAGGGCGGGCTCATGACATGGGCTGCGGCAAACTCGAAGTCGGGATGCCGATAAACGCTGTCGTCAATTACCAGATGACCGGCCAGAACCTCGCCGTAGACGCGATTACCATTATTGCGAGCGCGGGTAATGGCTTCCAGGGACTCCTTGCAGGAGACATGCACGATATAGATGGGCACGTTCATGGCCTGGGCGATATGGATGGCCCGGTTGGCGGCTTCCGCCTCCACCACGGGCGGACGCGACAGCGGGTGCGCTTCGGGGCCGGTCATCCCCTTGGCGAGCAGTTCCTGCTGTAACTGATAGACCAGTTCGCCATTCTCCGCGTGGACGGTCGGCATTGCCCCCAGCTCGACCGAACGGCGGAAGCTCTTCACCAGGGTTTCGTCGTCCGCCATGATTGCGTTCTTGTACGCCATGAAGTGCTTGAAGCTGTTGACCCCATGCTCGCGCACCAGCGTACCCATTTCCTCGTGCACCGAGTCGTCCCACCAGGTAATGGCAACGTGGAAGGTATAGTCGGCTGCCGCTTTGGCGGCCCAGTCGCGCCATTGATGATAAGCCTCGAGCAGGGACTGTTGCGGCGCCGGGATGACGAAATCGATGATGCTGGTGGTGCCGCCAGCCAACCCCGCGGCCGTGCCGGAGTAGAAGTCATCACTTGCTACGGTACCCATGAAAGGCAGTTGCATATGGGTATGGGGGTCGATGCCGCCGGGCATCACGTACTGGCCGCCTGCATCTATCACTTGCGCAGTAGCGGGCACATCCAGATTCTCGCCGATCGCAGCAATTTTTCCATCGTTGCAATAGACGTCGGCTCGATAGGTCTTGTCGGCGGTGACCACGGTACCGTTTTTGATGAGTACGGACATTTCTTATTCTCCTAGCAGGTCTTGGCGAGCCGGCTGTCGCACGTATCTTCCGGCTCGATAGGTAACCCCGTTCATGCAGGCTTCAGGCTATTGCGCATGAGGATCAGATAGACGCCGGCGGCGATCAGCAGACCGACAAACCAGGCGTAGGTATAGATTTCCCGGAATACGGCGGGCACGTTATCGATAGCACCGGCGACATGCAGGAAGCCCGGTAGATTGGGCAGAACGCCTACTACGAGTGCGATCAGAGCTGCCGGATTCCAGCCATTGCGATAGCTGTATTCGCCGTTGTTGCGGAACAGCGCATGATGATTCAGCTTGGTTTTGCGGATGATGAAATAGTCCGCGACCATGATGCCGGCCACGGGGCCGAGCAGGGCAGAGTAGCCAATCAGCCAGGTGAAGATATAAGCGCTGGTCGACTCCAGCAGCTTCCAGGGCATGATCGCAATACCGATACCCGCGGTCAGGTAGCCGCCCATCTTGAATGAAATCTTGCTGGGGCTGAGGTTGGAAAAGCCGTTGGCAGGAGCGACAACGTTGGCGGCCAGGTTGGTGGTCAGGGTGGCCAGGATCAGGGCGATCAGCGAAATGACAACCGCGACGCCGCCCATCTGACTGGTCAGCTCAACGGGGTCCCAGATGGCTCGGCCATAAATCACGACGGTCGCCGAGGTAACTGCTACCCCGATGAAGGCGAAGAGCGCCATGGGCAGGGGAAGCCCAAGGGCCTGACCGATGAACTGGTCTTTCTGGCTACGGGCGAAACGGGTGAAATCGGGAATATTGAGCGCCAGTGTGGCCCAGTAACCTACCATCGCGGTCAGCCCCGGCCAGAATACCGCCCAGAACTGCCCTTCGCGGGCACCGCCGGCAACAAACTGCGAGGGTGTCGAGAGCATTTGGCCAAAACCGCCTGCCTTGAAATAAGCCCAGCCCAGCAGCGCAAGACCCATGGCGATCAGGAAGGGTGCGGCGTAGGTTTCCAGCCAGCGGATGGACTCAGTGCCGTAGGCGATAAAAACCACGTGCATGGCCCAGAACACGAGGAAGCACGCCAGTTGCCCCGCATCAATGCCGAGAAAGCCGATAACGCTGCCGGAAATGGCATTGTCGGTCATGATGTTGATGATGATATAGATCGCCGAGCCGCCCACCCAGGTCTGGATACCAAACCAGCCGCAGGCCACTAGTCCGCGCAGCATGGCCGGCAGTTTGGCGCCCGCAGTACCGAAAGAGGAGCGCAACAGAACCGGGAAAGGGATGCCGTGTTTGGTACCCGCATGACCGATGGCGATCATGGGTACCAGCACAATGAGGTTGCCGAGCAGAACAGTTAAGACCCCTTGCCACCAGGACATGCCTTCGGCTACCAGTCCGGCTGCCATCATGTAGGTCGGGACGCAGACAACCATGCCAACCCACAGGCCGGAGATGCTTTGCCAGGTCCAGGTCTTGTCTTCTTCTCTGGCTGGCGCCAGATCCTCATTCCACAAGTCTGCACTTGGGCTGCTGCTCAGGGGGGCATCGTACTGAAGTGAACCAGTTTGGGTGTGCATTACATGGTGCCTCTACTCTATTGTTTTTATTTAGCACGCCTGTATTCAGCGTTTTTACGGATATTGCAATTTGATATCGCTGATGATTGTTGATAGTTCAATAGCGCTAATGAAACGCGCTCTGTGTGATTGCTGTGTAGTGGGTTTTGTACGAGTGCCTGAGTCAGAAGCAGCTCGCTGCTGACATATGGGCGGGATGATCTGGAAGTGGTATGGAGAAATACCCAGTAAGATGGCTGCACATTATTTCATCCTCTTATTATTGCTCTCTGATCGAGATGTTTTAAGTCGAATGCTAGTACAACGAACGGGTGCCAGTTTCCCAATAATGGCTAAGCATCAGTTGGTCTGCCTTTACGATGACTTCATCGGTTTCTTATAAACTCAAGGCGATGGAAATGAACGTATTTAGTAACTGTTGTTTGCAAACCTACAATCAAGATTTGAGGCGGTCAAGGATTATTTTTCCAATCGGTCAAAACTCGCTGCAATTAGTAGGCGAGGTTTTTTTGGCACCTCCGCAGTGCTCCAGACGCTGAGTGATCTGAGCGGGTTGGGACACCGAAGCGGTCAATCCGGCCAGGGCAGAAGGCTCTCAGCGGATTGCTATTTCGCCCCTCGATCGAGTTCTTCCAGGTAGCTTTCAAGTACCAGATTGGGCGGCGCACCCTTGCGGGTAATGGCGCCGTAGTGGGTGATGTATCGGTTGGCCAACGGGTCGATTGCCCGCATGGCTTCATCGCGTACCCAGCGTTCGGCATAGTGAGTGGGGAGGTAACCGATATAGCGTCCAGTCAGGATGAGAAAAGCGATTCCTTCGCGGTCCGTTGCGGACGCGGCGGCCTTGAGTGGCTCGTGCAATGCCTTGATTTCCGGTGTTTGCGCATAGGCCGGCAGAACCGCATCCCAGCCACTGAGCTCTACGGGTGTCGAATCCGGATGCTGGTATAGCGGATGAGTGGAGCTGCAGTACAGCTGTGAGACCTCTTCGTACAGCGAGCGATAATGCAACCCGGGCAGGGACTTCAGCGCAGGGATGATCCCCACATGCAAACGGCCGTCCAGCACGCCCAGCTCGATATCATTGGGCGGAATCATGCGGATATTGATCTGCACATCGGGGCCGCGGTCTTTCAATGCACCCAGGGCCTGGGTAATCAGCATCTGCGGCATGGTAACCAGGCTGTCGGTAATGCCGATGTTGAGCTCGCCCTTCAGCTGGGCATGCAAACTGTTCACATGGGTGCGGAAGCCTTCGATGGCGGCCAGTACCTGCAGGGTGGCCTGATATACCTCGCCGCCTTCCTGGGTCAGGGAAAAGCCACTGCGGCCCCGCTGACACAACCGCAGGGCAAGACGGCCTTCCAACTCGTTCATGGCGATGCTGATCGCCGCTCGGCTGATATTCAGCTCTACCTCCGCTGCGGAGAAGCCACCGCATTCGACCACTTTGCGAAAGATACGCAGCAAGCGCAGGTCGGTATCACTGATCTGGCCGGGCAATGCCAGCTTACGTGTCTTCATCTTGTTTTCCTGGTTAACCGGTGTCCTGCAGGATAGCGGAGGAGATAAAGCAAGTTAAGTAATCGTTTGCATGAAGGTAAGTAAGTTTGGGTTTTACTTTGGATTGCTACTGGCGAGACTGGCTCTACCGATAACAAGAGGGGTGGTGTTATGTCTGATCTCAATACCCAGCGCCCTGCCGGACTGACCCCCGAGCAGCTTGATGCTTACTGGCTTCCTTATTCTGCCAACCGCCAGTTCAAATCCGATCCACGCATCATCGTGGGTGCCGAAGGCAGTTATTACATTGATGCTGATGGCCGTCGGATATTTGATGGTCTATCTGGCCTCTGGTGTTGCGGAGCAGGGCATAACCGCCCGGAAATAGCCGAAGCGGTTGCCAGGCAATTGCGTGAACTGGATTACGCTCCGGCTTTCCAGTTTGGTCATCCCAAGGCTTTCGAGTTGGCCGAACGCATTACCCAGCTGACGCCCAAAGGCCTCGATCACGTGTTCTATACCAACTCCGGCTCTGATGCAGCGGATACCTCGCTGAAAATCGCCCGGGCCTATTGGCGCAAGAAGGGCAAGCCGAGCAAAACCAAGCTCATAGGTCGTGCCAAAGGCTACCACGGCGTCAACTTCGGTGGCATCAGTCTGGGGGGCATCGGCGCTAACCGGGCGTTGTTCGGCCAGGGCATCGATGCCGATCATCTGCCGCATACCTTGCTCAAGGAAAACCTCTTCAGTCGCGGGATGCCCGAACGTGGTGTCGAGCGTGCCGAGGACCTGCTGGAGCTGATCGCCCTGCATGATGCTTCCAATATCGCCGCCGTGATTGTTGAGCCCCTGGCCGGTTCAGCCGGTGTATTGCCGCCGCCGGTAGGTTATTTGCAGCGCCTGCGCGAGATCTGTGACCAGCACGAGATCCTGCTGATCTTTGATGAGGTCATCACCGGTTTCGGCCGAGTGGGCTCCAATACCGGCGCGGAAGAGTTCGGGGTCACCCCGGACATGATGAACGTTGCCAAGCAGCTTACCAACGGCGCTGTGCCGATGGGTGCTGTGATAGTGCAGCGGGAAATCTATCAGACCTTTATGGAGCAGGGCGGTCCCGAATACGCTATCGAGTTGCCACATGGTTATACCTACTCCGGTCACCCGGTAGCCTGTGCTGCGGCGCTGGCCTCACTGGATATTCTGGAAAATGACCGTCTGGTTGATCGGGTCAGGGAAATGAGCCCGATATTTGAAAACGCCCTGCACGGGCTCAAGGGCACCCGCTACGTCACGGATATCCGCAACTACGGGATGGCCGGCGCGCTGCAGATAGAGAATCACCCCGGTGAGCCGGCCCGCCGCACTTACGAGATTGCTATGAAGTGCTGGAAGAAAGGCTTCTACGTACGCTACGGCGGCGACACCATTCAGTTGGGTATGCCCTTCACCGTTGAGCGTGAAGAGATCGACAACGTCGTCAACGCTATCGGCGATGCCATCAACGAACTGGACTGACCAATACCGCTAACAATACAGGCAGAGAGAACAGACGATGAAGACGATCGGACACTTGATCAATGGCACCATTGATACCCAATCCAGCCGTACCCAGGATGTTTTCAATCCATCCACGGGGGAGGTATCAAAGAAATTGGCGGTGGCGAGCAAGCCTACTGTCGAGGCCGCCATTGCCGCTGCCCAGGCCGCATACCCCGCCTGGCGCAATACCCCACCCCTCAAGCGCGCCAAGGTGATGTTCCGCTTCAAGGAGTTGCTGGAGCAAAATGCCGACGAGATCTGCCGTCTGATCGGCGAGGAGCATGGCAAGATTGCCCATGACGCCATGGGTGAGCTGCAACGGGGTATTGAAAACGTCGAATATGCCTGTGGCGCACCTGAGTTGTTGAAAGGCGAGTTCAGCAAGAATGCGGGGCCGTCGATCGACTCCTGGAGCGAGTTCCAGCCGCTGGGTGTGGTGGCCGGTATCACGCCATTCAACTTCCCGGCCATGGTCCCGCTGTGGATGTACCCCATGGCGATCGTTTGCGGTAATACCTTTGTGCTCAAGCCGTCCGAGCGCAACCCGTCAGCGGTATTGTTCATTGCCGAACTGCTGCATGAGGCCGGTCTGCCGCCGGGTGTGCTGAACGTGGTCAACGGTGACAAGGAAGCAGTGGATGTGCTGCTGTCCGATGCGCGCGTCCAGGCGGTCAGCTTCGTTGGCTCGACGCCCATTGCCGAATATATCTACACCACGGCCAGCGCCCACGGCAAACGCTGCCAGGCGCTGGGTGGCGCCAAGAACCACGCCATAGTAATGCCGGATGCGGATATGGATAACGCGGTCTCCGCCCTGGTGGGTGCTGCCTTCGGTTCATCAGGCGAACGCTGCATGGCGCTGTCGGTTGCCGTAGCGGTAGGGGATGAAGCAGCTGATGCACTGATCAGCAAGATGACTGAGCAGATGAAGGGTCTGAAAGTCGGTGCTTTTTCTGACAAGAGCAACGATTTTGGTCCGCTGATCACCCGGGCGCACCAGGAAAAGGTCACCGGCTATATCAGCAGTGCCGAGCAGCAGGGCGCCAAGTTGGTGGTCGATGGTCGTCAACCGACAGTGGCAGGTTATGACAATGGCTTCTATGTTGGTGGCACGCTGATCGATAACGTGACGGCGGAAATGACCTGTTATCAGGAAGAGATCTTTGGTCCGGTGTTGCTGGTCATGCGCGTCAACAGCATGGAAGAGGCCATGCAGCTGATCAATGATCACGAGTACGGTAACGGTACCTGCATCTTTACCCGTGACGGTGAGGCCGCACGCTATTTCAGCGACAACATCATGGTGGGCATGGTCGGCATCAACGTACCGCTGCCGGTACCTGTGGCGTATCACAGTTTCGGTGGCTGGAAGCGCTCGCTGTTCGGTGATCTGCATGCCTATGGTCCGGATGCGGTGCGTTTCTACACCAAGCGCAAGACCATTACCCAGCGCTGGCCATCAGCCGGGGTGCGCGAAGGCGCGCAGTTCTCCTTCCCTTCCTGAGGGAAGAGGACAAAAAAGCCGGATCATCATGATCCGGCTTTTTTATGCTCAGTGAGCAGGGTGTTCAGCCAAGATAGTGTCGCGGCACACGATTCAGATTGCAGAATAATTGATAGGGGATAGTGTCAGCCCAATTGGCGACCTCGCTGGCCAGCACAGCATCACCCCATAGCTGCACATCGCTGCCCAGACCGCAGGTGGGCAAATCGGTGAGATCGACGGTCAGCATATCCATGGACACCCGACCAATCAGCTCCGTGCGCTGACCGCCCACCAGAACGGGCGTACCGCTTTTTGCGTGCCGGGGATAGCCGTCCGCATAACCCATGGCGACCACCCCGATCCGGGTGGGGCGTTTGGCAATGAAATGCGCGCCATAACCGACCGGCTCACCGCTGGCGATATCGTGTACGGCAATAATCCGTGAGTTCAGATGCATCACCGGCTGCAGTCTGGCGACCTTGTCGTGGGCGAAGCTGAAGGGCGTGGCCCCATACAGCATGATGCCCGGGCGCAGCCAGTCGCCATGGGCCTGTGGCCACGCCAGAGTGCCAGGGGAATTGCACAGGCTGGATGGGCCATCCAGGTGAGCGGTGGTTTCATTGAAGCACAGCAGCTGATGCTGCGTCGTATCACAGTCCGCTTCGTCGGCGCGGGAGAAATGGGTCATCTTTACCAGGCTGGCCACCTTGCTGCTGGCTTGCAGTGATTTCCATATTTGCACGTACTCGTCAGGTTTGAAGCCGACCCGGTGCATGCCGGTGTCCAGCTTCAGCCAGATGTTCAAAGGGTGTTGTATTTCTGTCTCGGCCAGGTCGCGCAGCTGACCGTGGTGATGAATGACCACCCAGAAGTCGTGTTGCTGGATCAGCGCCAACTCCATTGCGTCAAACCATCCTTCCAGTAACAGGATCGGTTGTTGAATACCGGCGTTGCGCAGTAGTAGCGCTTCTTCTATACAGGCCACAGCAAAGCCATCCGCTGATGCGGACAGCGCTTGAGCGCAACGAACGGCGCCGTGGCCGAAGGCATTGGCTTTTATGACTGCCAAGGCTCTGTTGCCAGAGAGATGCTTGGCCATTTGGTAGTTATGACGCAGGGCGCCAAGATCGATCAATGCATGGGCTGGACGCATAGTCTTGTTCCGGAATAGCGGGCTTTGGACGAACAGCCGCAGAGCGCAAAAGCAGCGAAGGCAGGTAGGCGTCTGCGGCCGGGGATGAGGGTTTGCAGGAGGCCGGTTGTTTACAGCGTGGCGGTTATGGCAATTTCCACCAGCACGTCGGGTGCCAGCTGTTCGACATCCATGGCGGCGCGAATGGGTATTACCCCTTCCGGCAGCCATTGGTTCCAGATGCGGTCCATGGTCTCAAGGTCAGCGTCTACGTCCTTGAGGTAAATGGTCGCGGATAACAGTCTGGTCTTATCACTGCCGGCGTCGTTCAGTAATTGCTCAATGGCCATCAAGGTATTGGCCGCCTGGGTGCTGAGGTCGTTTTCGAGCGGAGCGGTGTCGGCAACTCTCCCGGTCAGATAAACCGTATCCTGATATACCTGAACCTGACTCTGCAGCACCTTGGTATAGAGAGCTTGGGTCGTCATATGGCATTGCTCCTTATTGTTGTTTTGCGTAACGGTCGAGCTCAAAACCTGTGATGCTGATACCCATACTGCTGCCGGCGATCCGGTCTACCAACAGCTGGCTTGAGCCACAGGCCATGGTCCAGCCCAAGGTGCCATGACCGGTGTTGAAGAACAGATTGCTCAACTTGCTGGCGCCGATGATAGGAGTGCCATCGGGTGTCATGGGGCGATAGCCGGTCCAGAAATCCAGTTCCTGAGCCTGGCCGCCCAGCGGGAAGAGATCGTTGATTACCATCTTCAGCGTAGCCCGGCGCTTTTCCCGAAGTTCGGTATCAAAGCCGGCCAGTTCCGCCATGCCACCCACCCGAATACGGTTGGCAAAACGGGTAATCGCCACTTTGTAGGTTTCATCCATTATCGTCGACACCGGGGCCATCGAAGGGTCGGCAACCGGGATGGTCAATGAGTAACCCTTGACCGGATAAATGGGCAGGCTGATACCCAGCGGCTTGACCAGCTGCGGTGAATAACTGCCCAGCGCCAGTACATACTGATCCGCGGTCAGGACCTCGCCATCCGTCAGGCTGACGCCCTGTATCCGGTTGTCATGGGACAGCAGACTGCTGATCGTACGGTTGAACAGAAAGTTGACACCCAGCTCCGCACATTTGGCTGCAAGCTGGGTGGTGAACATATAGCAGTCACCGGTCTCATCATTGGGCAAGCGCAAGCCGCCGACGAACTTGTCGCTGCTCGGCGCCAGACCAGGTTCGTGCTGAATGCAGCCGGCCCGATCGAGGAGTTGGTAGGGCACGCCGCAGCGTTGCAGCACGGCAATGTCGTTGGCCGCAGCATCCAGCTGTTTCTGGGTGCGAAACAGCTGCAAGGTGCCCAGTTCGCGATGCTCGTAGTCCAGCCCGCTATCGGCGCGCAGCTGGATCAGGCAGTCGCGACTGTACTCGGCAAGGCGCATCATGCGTTCTTTATTGACGGCGTAGCGGCCTTGGGTGCAGTTGGATAGCATCTGCATCATCCACCGATATTGCTGTGGGTCGGAGGTGGGGCGAATGGCCAGAGGCGCATGCTCGGACATCAGCCATTTGATGGCCTTGAGAGGAACGCCGGGGGCCGCCCAGGGCGCCGAGTAGCCCGGTGAGATCATCCCTGCATTGCCGAAGCTGGTTTCCAGGCCTGGACCGGGTTGGCGGTCCAACACGGTTACTTCATAACCTGCTTTAGCCAAATACCAGGCGCTGGTGATACCGAGTACGCCACTACCGAGAATCAGTACTTTCATTATTAGCCTCCCAGGCGCAACCCGGCGCGTGGTTGTTAATTGTTATTGTGTATTGTTGTTAACTTGCACATGGACTGTTGCCGGTATGGGTTATATACAGTCTCTTCAAGTACATCCTCGGGTCGGAGTCGCTAGTTGCCTGGGTGTGCAGGGTGTATACTTGCGCCCCTTACGAACCAACCGCAGCGACAGCCATGCTGCCTGTCAGCCACATGGCCCGAGACCGCAACCAAGAGGTAATCCTTGGATCGAACCCCCTTCCATATGACTGAAAACGCCCCTGAAAATGACGACGCGGCCAGGCCCCGTAAGCGCTCCAGCGCCCGGAAAGCCCAGGAAGCCCGCATTCTGGACGCCGCCGAGACGTTGTTCGCGCAATACGGCTACAACGGCGCGTCTATCGAGGCGATTGCCGAGCAAGCCGGGTTGTCCAAGCAAAACATGCTTTATTATTTTCCTTCCAAGGAAAACCTCTATCACCATGTGTTGAAGAACGTACTTGATCTCTGGGTCGAGAAAATGACGCTGTTCGAACAGGCTGGCGATGATCCGGCCAGCAAATTGAGCAGCTATATCCTGAGTAAACTGGAACTGTCACAACTACGGCCCAATGGTTCCAAGATATTTGCCAATGAGATCATCAACGGCGCGCCCTATATCAAAGACTATCTACTGCAAAAGCTGTTACCCAAACTTGATGCCGATATTGCTTTGGTCAAAGAATGGATTGCTGATGGTCTGATGGACCCCATTGATCCTTACCACCTGTTCTTTTCCATCTGGGCAACCACCCAGACCTATGCTGACTTTTCTACTCAGATCGCCTTGGTATTGCGTAAGGACGGTCTGGCTGCCAGCGACTTTGAAGCGGCAGGTGAGTTTCTTACCCATACCATTCTCAAAGGCACAGGGCTTATCAAGTAGCCCGCTGCAGTTGCCCTGAAAGAGCGTGACTCGCTGCTCTTTCAGGGGGC